>JANMJF010000031.1:0-7353 GCA_031371245.1 Pseudomonadota bacterium
CAGACCATGGGCTACGCCGAGGTAAATGAGGCGCGCTTCCTCGTGGCCGCTGATGACGTCGATGCGATGACCGAGCAGGGCCTCGGCACGCGCGAGGAAAGCGGCGGTGTTACGCGCCTTGCGCAAGGTATTGGTGCCGACAATGCGCACCGCTTCGGTGGGCAGGCCGCGCACCCGTTCACCGAACTGCGCGAGACACTCAAGGGCGCGCGCAATAGCGGCCGCGTCGAGCTGGTTATCGGGGCTAAGGCCGGCGCCCAGACGCACCATGTGGCGCATGCGATCGACCACGCGGAAATGATCGCCGGCGGTATGGGCAACGATCATGTGAAAGCTGTTGGAGCCCAGATCGATCGCCGCGATCGTCGCTGGAGGGGCGTTGCTCATGAATCGATCGCTGGAAAACATGGGACGGTGTAGGCGGCGCGATTATACTGCCTGGGTTCAGGCTGTATACGCGGAGCAAAACCATGGGCGATGAGCAGATCAAACGCGTGACGCCGCGCGAGGCGTGGCGAGTTCTCAATGCCGATGCACAGGCAGTGTTGCTGGATGTGCGCAGCAAGGTCGAATACGACTACGTCGGTCATCCGGTCGGCGCGCTCCACATCATGTGGAAGGATTATCCCGACTGGCAAGAAAACCCGCGCTTCGTCGCCGAGGTCGGGGCGGCACTCGCCGCTCGTGGAGGCGATAACCCAGCGCGCCCCATCCTCGCCATCTGCCGCAGTGGTGCGCGTTCACTAGCCGCCGCCAAGGCACTGGCGGCGGCGGGCTACATCAACTTGACGAATGTCGAAGAGGGTTTCGAGGGTGACAAGGATGCTGCGGGCCATCGTTGCACCGTCAGCGGCTGGCGCTACCACCAGCTGCCGTGGGAACAGAGCTGAGGCCCTCGGGCCTTCAGCGTCGGGCGCCGCACTGCCAGCATTGGCTAAATTGCGGCTCGAGCCGCTCGCCACAGTCCGGGCAGATCCAACTCGCACCCGTGGCGCCATCGCGGGGCAACGTCTCGGCAATGAGGCGTAGCGCACGGGGCGCGTCGTCATCATTGAGCACCCACACCTGCGGCCAGCATTCGTTGACCGGCAGCTCGCCGAGCGCGCCAGTCAGGTACTGATTACGCAGCAGGCACGAAATGCCAGCGGCTTCCAGCACCGAGCGCAACAGGCCGGATAACACGGGATCACTGTCGGTGAAGACACGCTGCACCGTCGGTACTTTGCCTTATAGAGGGTATTGATCGGTATAATGCCGTGTTTTTGCTCTGGCGGACTTCCCTACCGCCACTCACGGCCCCCCGCCCAGGAAAGTGCATGTCATCCCAGAATCTTCGCAATATCGCCATCGTCGCACACGTCGACCACGGCAAGACCACCCTCGTCGACGAGCTGCTGAAGCAGTCCGGCACCCTCGACAGCCGCCGTCCCGATGCCGAACGGGTGATGGATTCCAATGCCATTGAACGTGAACGTGGCATCACCATTCTCGCCAAGAACACCTCGCTGCTGTGGGGCGATCACCGCATCAATGTCGTCGACACCCCTGGCCACGCCGATTTTGGCGGTGAAGTCGAACGCATTCTGTCGATGGTCGACGCCGTGCTGCTGCTGGTCGATGCGGTCGACGGCCCGATGCCGCAAACACGCTTCGTGACGCAGAAAGCGTTCGCGCAGGGCTTGAACGCGATGGTCGCCATCAATAAATGTGATCGCGACGGCGCGCGCCCGCACTGGGTGTTGGACCAGACCTTTGAATTGTTCGACCGCCTGGGCGCGACCGACGCCCAGCTCGATTTCCCGGTGGTGTACTGCTCGGCGACCCAAGGCTGGGCGCGGCGCGAACCCCACGGTCCCGAGCAGGACATGCAAGTGCTGTACGAGACCATCATCAAGCATGTCTCACCGCCGCGCATCGACGGCGCCGATGGTCCGCTGCAGATGCAGATCTCCTCGCTCGATTATTCGAGTTATGTCGGCACGATTGGCATCGGCCGTATCAATCGCGGCGTGCTAATGCCGGCGCAGAACATTACCGTCATCGACCGCGACGGCAAGAGCCGCCGTGGCCGCGTGCTGGAAGTGCTGGGCTTTCAGGGTTTGAAGCGCGAACAACGCGACCGCGCTGAAGCCGGCGACATCGTGTGCGTGACCGGCATCGAAGATCTGCGCATCTCCGACACCCTGTGCGATCCGGCCCAGCCCGAAGCGCTGCCGTCGCTGTCGGTTGACGAACCGACCGTCAGCATGACCTTCGAAGTCTCCGACTCACCCTTCGCCGGGCGCGAAGGCAAGTTCGTTACCAGCCGCCAGATCCTCGAACGCCTGCAGCGTGAGCTGATCCACAACGTCGCGCTGCGCGTCGAAGACACTGGCGACCCGAAATGCATGCTGGTCTCCGGTCGCGGCGAGCTGCATCTGTCGATCCTGATCGAGAACATGCGGCGCGAAGGCTTTGCGTTCTGCGTCGGCCGCCCGCAGGTCATCGTCAAGACTATCGAGGGCCAGGCCTGCGAACCCTTCGAACAACTGATCATCGACGTGCCGGCCGAATTCCAGGGCACGGTCATGGAACGCCTCGGCTCACGGCGTGGCAACCTCACCAATATGCAGCCCGATGCCAATGGCCGCGTGCGCCTGGACTACATTATTCCGGCTCGCGGGCTGATCGGTTTCCGCACCGAATTTCTCACCGCCACCTCCGGCACAGGCATCATGACCCACAGCTTCGAGGACTTCCGGCCCATCGCAGGCGGTGCCATCGCGCCGCGCAAGAACGGCGTGTTGATCTCCAACGGCGACGGCAAGGCGCTGGGGTTTGCGATTTTCAACCTGCAGGAACGTGGGCGCATGTTGATCAAGCCCAGCGACGAGATCTTCGAGGGCATGGTGGTCGGCATTCATTCGCGCGACAACGACCTGGTGGTCAACGCCATGAAGGCCAAACAGCTGACCAACGTGCGCGCGTCGGGCACTGACGAGAACATCATGCTCACGCCAGCGGTGCGGTTCGATCTGGAGCAGGCGCTGGAATTCATCGTTGACGACGAACTGGTGGAAGTCACGCCGGCAGCGATCCGCATCCGTAAGCGCGAGCTGAAGGAAGTCGATCGCAAGCGCACCTCGCGCAAAGCCGAGAGCGCCAACCCCGGCAACGCTGCCTGATCGCGCCGCCCTAGGCGGCCAGCTGAGACACCGCGCGACGACGCCCCACAGCGTCGCGCATTAAACCTTCCGCCCGCGCCAGCCGATACGTGCTGTTGGTACCTGTGTACCACCCCCATCCCCTTTGCCCTGGAGAGCACCGCATGAGCGCATCTGATACGAAATATCGGCTTCTCACCCGCAGCGACATGGACGGCCTGGTGTGCGCAGTGCTGTTGAAAGAGCTGGGTATGCTGGGCGAGATCGTGTTTCACCACCCCAAGGATGTGCAGGACGGCAAGGTCGAAGTCGGCCCGCGCGACATCCTCACCAACCTGCCCTATGTCGCCGGTTGCGCGCTGTGTTTTGATCACCACGCCAGCGAGGCCCTGCGCAACGACGGTCTAGCGACCCCGAACTACGTGCTGCAACCCCAGGCCAAGTCCGCCGCGCGCGTGGTCTATGACTATTACGGTGGTAAAGCACGTTTCCCGCGCGTGAGCGATGCCATGATGGCGGCCGTCGACAAGGCTGACTCAGCGGGCTTCTCCCGCGAGGATGTACTGCATCCGCAAGGCTGGGAGTTGTTGTCTTTTCTGATGGACGCGCGTACCGGGCTGGGCCGTTTCCGCGATTTCCGCGTGTCGAACTATCAGCTGATGATGATGCTGATCGACTGCTGCCGCGATCTCGCGATCGAAGATATTCTCGCTTTGCCCGATGTGCATGAGCGCGTCGCGCTTTATTTCGAGCAACAGCTGGCCTTCAATGCCCAGCTCACCCGCGTGGCCGAGGTGCACGACAACCTGGTGGTGCTGGATCTGCGCGGCGAGGACATCATCCACGCCGGCAACCGTTTCATGATCTATGCGCAGTTTCCGCAATGCGATCTGTCCATGCACGTGATGTGGGGCCGTGAGCGCATGAATACCGTCTATACCGTCGGCAAGTCGATTTTCGGGGGCCGCAGCAAGATCGAAGTGGGCGAACTGATGCTGCGCCACGGCGGTGGCGGTCATTCAGCGGCGGGTACTTGCCAGGGTCCGAATGACACCGCCGAAGTCTTGAAACAGACGCTCATTGCGCAGTTGCTCGGACTGTCGCGCCGCCAGGCCGCCGCCTGAGATCACTTGCGGCACGTCACGGGCCGGGAATTGCGTTGCGCTCCCCAGGGTGTCAGCATCGCTCGACACTCAAGGGGATACACCATGACACGCACACGTTTCGGCGCATTTCTCGCGCCCCATCATCCGATCGGCGAAAACCCGACGCTGCAGTTCCAGCGCGACATCGATCTGGCCGAGCAGCTCGATAAACTCGGTTATGACGAATTCTGGTGTGGCGAACACCATTCCACCGGCTGGGAAATCATCGCCTCGCCCGAGCTGTTCCTGGCCGCCGTCGGCCAGCGCACCCATAACATCAAGCTCGGCACCGGTGTGGTGTCACTGCCTTATCACCATCCCTTCAACGTCGCGCAGCGCATCGTGCAACTCGACCACCAGACCAATGGTCGCGTGATCCTGGGCACCGGCCCCGGCGCCCTGCCCTCCGATGCTTACATGCTCGGCATCGACCCACTCACCCAGCGCGATCGCCAGGATGAGGCGATGGGCGTGATCAAGCGCCTGCTGGCCGGCGACGAGCGGTTTTCCTACGAGTGCGACTGGTTCACCCTCAAGGACGCGCGCCTGCAACTGCGACCGGTGCAGGAAGAGATCCCGATGGCGACCGCTTCCATGATCAGTCCCTCGGGCATGACCTTGGCCGGCAAATACGGCTGCGGGGTGTTGTCCTTGGGTTCGATGTCGACCACCGGACTGGCCGCGTTGCCGACCCAATGGAGCTTCGCCGAAGAATCGGCGCGCAAACATGGCAACACCGTTGACCGTCGCAACTGGCGCGTGGTGATGTCCTGGCATATCGCCGAAACCCGCGAAGAAGCACGCAAGGAAGCCAAACATGGCCTCATGCGCTGGCACAACGAATATATTGTCGACACGCTGCAACGGCCGGGCGAAACCCATTACAAAACCCCGGATGCGGCGGTCGATCACGTGGCCTCGATGGGTATCGCCGGCGCCTCGATCATCGGCACGCCAGACGACTTGGTGGCCGCCATTCGCAATCTGCTGCAAGTCACCGGTGGCTTTGGCACCGTGCTCGGCTTCGTTCACGACTGGGCCAACCCCATCCATACCGCCAAGAGCTGGGATCTGGTCGCGCGTTACGTAATCCCGGAAGTGAACGGCATGCTCGACGCTTATCGCGAATCACAGCAACACGTCATCAACAACCGCGATGCCTTCGAGCGCGCGGGCGAAGCGGTGATGCAGAAGATCATGCAGAACGAACGGGCGGCGGCGGCCTTGAACGAGCCTCAAGGTCAATCGGCGATGTCCTCGCCGAATGCGCCGGACCTGGCCAAATACCAGGCCAATAAGTCGGCCGGCTGACGGTCTATTAGCTTCGAGCGCCGGTCCGCCCGTTATACGAGGCGGCCGGCGCTTACCCTATGCGCCAATTCTTCATCGATACACTAGCGTCGCCGCTCGGCACGGTGCGCGTGGTGACTGATGACGAATGCCTGCGCGCGCTCGATTTCGCCGATTATGAACAACGCATGCAGACCCTGCTTGCGCGTCATTACGGCGCGGTGTGTCTGCTCGAGAAACGTGATCCGCTCGGTGCCAGCAGTGCCGTCACGCGCTACTTCGCGGGCGATCTTGAGGCCTTGAACGCCATCCCAACCGCCACCCAAGGCACCGATTTTCAACGCGCGGTGTGGCGCAACCTGTGCGAGATCTCAGCCGGCACGACCATTAGTTACGGTGAACTCGCGCGCCGTATCGGCAAGCCCGCCGCCTCACGCGCAGTGGGGCTCGCCAATGGCTCGAATCCGATCGCCATCGCCGTGCCCTGTCACCGCGTGATCGGCGCCAACGGCGATTTGACCGGCTATGGCGGTGGCATGGAACGCAAGCGCTGGCTGCTCATGCACGAAGGCGCATTGGCTCGGTGAGCATCGGCGGGCACACTCAGGCCGAGACGCGTTGCGCCTCGTAGACCTGCTCGTCCGGGCGCACCATGCGCGAAGCGAATTCATCGATGCTATGCGGCCACTGGGTGACGATGCGGCCTGACTTGGCGCTGTAATAATTACCGCAGTTGGCGGCCCACACCTCGACCGCCTTGATCTCTTTCTGCATCGAATCGTTGTAGCTGCGCTCGACTTCCGGACGCAGATCCATGAACGCCAGTTGCTCGCGTTCGAGGCGCTTGATCTGCTTCAGGATGTAGTCTGCTTGAATCTCCAGCATCGAGATGATCGAGCCATTGTTGGTGTTCGGCCCGTAGAGCATGAAGAGATTCGGGAAGCCGCTGGTGGTGATGCCGAGATAGGCCTGCGCGCCGTCGCTCCAGGCGTCGTCGAGCCGCACACCCTTGCGGCCCACTACCTCGATGGCCGACAGATATTGGGTCACCTTGAAGCCGGTGGCGAGGATCACGGTATCGACTTCGCGCTCGACGCCATCGGCGCTGACCACGCCCTTCTTACTCAGACGCTCGACCTTGTCAGTCACCAGTTCAACCTGCGGCAGGTTGAACACTGGGTAATAGAGATTGGAAAACAGCGGACGTTTGCAGCCGAAGGGATGAGTCGGCGTGAGTTTGCTGCGCAACGCCGGGTCTTTCACCACCGCGATATTGTCCAGCGCAAACTGGGTGTATTCCTTCTGCTTGACGGGGTCGCTGAACAAGATGAACTCGTTGAGTTCTTTATAGATCTGCGCGCGGGATGCATGGATGGCATTTGGGTCGCAAGTGAAATGCGCGAGCTGCTCGGCGCTGTAGGGCGTATCTTCCTTGGGCGCGACCCAGTTGGCGGTGCGTTGGAAGATGTGCAGTTTCGCGGTCTGGTGTGCAATCTCGGGAATGAACTGCACGGCGCTCGCGGCGCTGCCGATCACCGCCACGCGTTTGCCGCTCAGGTCATGGCTGCGGTTCCAGCGCGCCGAGTGAAACAAGGTGCCGCCGAATTCATCCAGGCCGGCAAAACTCGGCATTTCGAGTTCATTAAACATGCCCATGCCACTGACCAGGATGGGCGCACGGAACACTTGACTATCGGCGGTCTCGACCGTCCAGCGCGCGTCCTGGTCGGTCCAACGGGCGGAGCGCACTTCGTGCTCGAAACGAATGTGAGGCT
>JANMJF010000045.1:0-2586 GCA_031371245.1 Pseudomonadota bacterium
ATCCGCAATTCGCAGACACCGCCGTGACGCTGGACGAGCTGGGCCAGGGGCGCGGCAAAGCGTGGCTGGCCAAAGTCTCGGCCGCACGTCTGCCGCTCGAAAGCAAGGACGCAGATATTCGCGTACGCACCAATGACCGTATCGGCGCGGCCATCGACTTCATTATCGCCACACCATTCATGCTCGCCGAGGAAGGACGTTGAAAATGGAACACCAAGCTTCCCGCCGCAGCTTTCTGCGTAACAGCCTGGCACTGGCGGCCGTACTCGGCAACGGCCTGCCCTGCGGCATACGCAATGTACGGGCCGACGGCTTCGCCGCGCTCAACCATCCGTTCCTGGCCAATATCATGCTCAATGGCGGCCCCGACATGCGTCATCTGCTGATGCCGGTATTCTCTGCGGTGGAAGGCAGCTACGGGCGCGAATTCTGGCGCGTCCGCGCCACCGCGCAAGGGGTGAGCGACACCGTCCCGGCGCTGGAAGAGCGCTGGAATCAGGCCTACTTGCCGGTCGCCAGTGGCAATACCCAGTTCGGCATCCTGGCGCGCGCGGGCTGGTTGTACCAGATGTGGAACGCCGGCAAGGTGGCCGTGATCTGCGGCGTGCTCAACGACACCTCGCGCGATCATGAACTGGCCATCCGTACGATGGAGATGGGCAATCGCCAGGCCGACAAATTCAGTTTCGGCTCAGGCTGGGGCGGGCGTCTCGCGCAGGCCGCCAACAGTAATGTCGTGGCGCTGACCACCTCGCCGCGCCGCTTTTCCTTCGGCCCGAATCCCAGCGCACCGCTAGACCTTACCCGCATCGACAACCGCCGCTTGATCCCGGCCGCCAACATGCGCGAAATCGCGCTCGCTGATGCACCATCGAACAGCGACTACTCGCAGATCAACGACAAGCTCAAGCGCGGTCTCAAGCAGTACTACGCACAACGGCGCGCAACGGTGAGCAAGAACTCGGTCTACTATCAGTTCTTCGAGCACGAACGAAAATTGCGTGAGCTCGGCAGCGTCATTGATGCGCGCCTGGCGGCGGTGCCGATCCCAGACAATATCAACGCATGGTTCCAGGACGGCTCGACCATGGGCTATGACCTTGCCTTGCAGACTCGCAATCTTTACGACGCCCTGGCCTGCAACGATCTGCTCGACATTCGTGTCGCCTCACTCGATTTCAATGGCTGGGATACGCACAATGATCAGCGCAATGAATTCGAGACCAACGCCGAAGCGCTGCTCGGTGTCAACGGTGCGCTGGCCACGCTCTATAGCGCGCTGGGCACGCAGAGCGCGGATGTACGCGCCAATACAGTGTTCTTGCTCGGTGGCGAATTCGGCCGCCAATTGGCTGCCAATGGCGGCGGCGGTACCGACCACGGCGAAGGCCTCATCAGTCTGCTGATCGGCGACAGCGTGCAGGGCGGGGTTTATGGCACCATGTTTCCCGAAGGAGAGCTGGCGCGCCTGGGCGAGGAATCGGCGCAGATCGAAGGCGTTAACGCCATTGAACACGTATTCGGCCGCCTTGCCGAATGGGTCATGCCAGGTTCCAAAGCGCAGGTCTTCCCCACCGCCGACGGCGCGCCACTCGAAGCGGGTCTCGATCTGTCAGGACTATTGCACGCATGAACAACACACGTTTACACCACCGCAGCAGGCCCTTGCGTGGGCTGCTGTTCACCACCCTGCTGGTGGTCGCGCCGGCTTGGGCTATTGATGACGAGCAAGCAGCCGGCGCGAAAGCTGCCGGCCTCGCAGCCCAAGCCAACGAACTCGAAACCCAAGCCGGCAAAGAGTGCTTGAAGGTAGCGGCACCCTCGCGCCCGCTCTGTCACGCGCAGCTTGCGCGTGCTGTTGCGCGCCTGCGTGACAGAGCACAACGGGCGCGCCGATAACGCGCTCGGCGCAGGTCAGCAGGATGCAACGACTGTCGTGCGCCGACTCAGGTTCCCATGCGTAACATCGCGGCATTGGTCATGTATTGATTGACCATGTCGCCCTCGGGGTCGAGTTGCGTCTTCCAGTTGCCGCGACACTGCTTGGCTTGATGGAAGCGGGTGACCTTATTGCTCTGCACGTCGTGGCTAATCGCCCAGTCCCAGCTCCAATCGGGACGACCATCGCGGGTCAGGATTTTCTGCTCGCCCGCAATGCGCTGCCCGCCACCGCCTTCGAAGCCCTTCCACGCTTCGCCACGACGGTCATAGGACACCGCCTGCACCGCACTCATATTCCGTGCGTCAACATAGATGCGCCGCTTCGAGAGCGGCGCGCGCGGGTAGCCGCTCGGCTCGCCCTCGAACACGATCACTTCGGGGATCAATTCCTTCGCCACATAGTAGTAGGTATGGTCCTTGCCACCGCCCACGGTGGGTGGCTCCCAGTTGTCGTTCTCTGAATGCCACTGCTTGGAGCTTGAGCCCAGGAAAGGACCGCGATGGATGATCTTGAAGTTGCCCCAAGTCAGCATCGGGTCGCCGGCCGCCCAGGCGTCCGAGAGACACAAGTTCATGCCCGGCATATAGGGTTCGAAGCGCTGATTGGAAGGAAAACGTCTTACCCGTTGGAACTGCGGCAGGTAG
>JANMJF010000069.1:0-1884 GCA_031371245.1 Pseudomonadota bacterium
ACACCCTCGGACTTCAGGCCGGCATTGACGACGACGAAGTCCGCACGGATTTCGACGATGATGCCCTTGACGATGGTGCCGGGGCGCATCTTCTGGGCGACCTGACTTTGTTCGAATAATTCTGCGAAACTTTCCGCCATATCTTTTAATAAACGAAAGTCTGTTGCGCCGCAGCCGATTGCGGCTGGACGTACTGCAGACCGTTCCGTCTCCTAGCTATTTGAGTTTATCGGACGACCCACGACCGGGCGTGTCTCTATCAAGACGAAGCGCCTCAGGCTAGGCCAGTTTGTTGCACCAAACGCTTAACATGCTCGACCACGGCGGCGATATCGCTATCGGTCGTATCGAAAATGATGGCGTCGGTTGCTGGCTTAAGAGGGGAGATGGAACGCTGTTCGTCGCGACGATCTCGCTCGGCGATGTCCCCTAAAAGCTGCGGGAGGTTAACACCCATTCCTTTTTCATTCAACTGCTTATAGCGTCTGCGCGCACGCTCCTCGACACTCGCCGTGAGGTAGATTTTGAGCTCCGCGCGCGGGAACACCACGGTGCCCATGTCACGCCCGTCGGCGACCAGACCGGGCGGTTGCCGAAAGGCCCGCTGACGTTCGAGCAGTGCCGCGCGTACCGGCGGCAGCACCGCGACTCGCGAGGCACTGGCACCGGCTTGTTCGGTGCGAATGACGTCGCTCACGTCCTGCCCTTCCAGCAGCACGCGCGTGTCGTGGGTGCTCTCGACGAATTCGACCGGTAGGCGGGTGGCCAGCGCAGCCACTTCGTCAGCATCATCGAGCGCCACACCACAACGCTCGGCATAATAGGCACACACACGATATAGCGCGCCCGAATCGAGCAAATGCCAGCCGAGCCAGGCCTGGATATGGCGCGCCAAGGTGCCCTTGCCGGTGCCGCTGGGGCCGTCGATGGTAAGGATCGCTGCCGAGCGCGATGTCATCAGGACGTGATACGCAGGCCGGCTGCGCTAGCGGTGGCGACGAAGCTCGGAAACGAGGTGGCGATATTAGCCGCGTTGCGGATGGTGATCGGTCCATCGGCGCGCAATGCCGCGATGGCGAAGGCCATGGCGATGCGGTGATCGCCGTGGGCGTCGATTTCGCCCCCGTGCAGCTGACCGCCCTCGATGGCCATGCCATCCGGATAGACCTCGACCTCGATGCCCAGCGCGGTCAGTCCCGCCGCCATGACCGCGATGCGGTCGCTTTCCTTATGGCGCAGTTCTTCGGCGCCACGCAGCTCAGTGCGACCGCGCGCGCAGGCGGCGGCAATGAAGATAGCCGGGAACTCGTCGATGGCGAGCGGCACCGACGCCTGGGGAATCTCGATCCCGATCAGAACTGAAGTGCGCACGGTCAGGTCGGCGACCGGCTCGCTGCCACAGGCACGCGGCGCACCGTGTTCGATGCGTGCACCCATGGCTTGCATGATATCGAGTACGCCGATGCGGGTTGGATTGATGCCGACTGCCGGCAGGGTCAGGCAGCTACCGGCCGCAATGGCGGCACCGACAATGAAAAAGGCGGCCGAGGAGATGTCCGCCGGAACGGCGATGTCGAAAGGCCTCAACCGCTGACCGCCGCGCAGGCTGACGGTGCCGCCCTGGCTACTGAGTTCGACGCCACAGGCGCGCAGCATGAGTTCGGTGTGATCGCGGGTAGGCGCAGGTTCGGTTACTCGGGTCACACCATCGGCATAGAGTCCCGCCAGCACCACCGCCTATTTAACCTGGGCGCTCGCCACCGTTAACAAATCGTCGATGGCATTCAGCTTGCGGCCGCCGCCCAGCACCACCGGCGGCGTGCCGCCCGCGGCGGTGCTTAGATGCGCACCCATGTGATTGAGCGGTGCGGTGACACGCCGCAT
>JANMJF010000117.1:0-7278 GCA_031371245.1 Pseudomonadota bacterium
AATACATCTTTGCCGGCGCGACGGTTGGCACGCGGCCATTCAGCGCCGACTCGCTCGGCAATGTCAGCTATAACGGCGATCAGACCGTGCGCGAACTGCAGTTGTCGCAGACCCGCACCATCGCCGAGAGCTTCACCGGCCACGACGCGCTGTTCGCGGTGCGCAATGGCAACGGCACCTTCGTCAGCGGGCGCGTGGCAGGCAATACCGGCACGGGACAGATCAGCGACAACACCCTCAAGGACGGCAGCAGTTACCTGGCCCACGATTTCCGCGTGAGCTTCACCAGCGCCACCACTTACGACATCATCGACGACACTCTCGGCAGCAATGTCGCCACCGCGCAGACCTATGTCGATGGCGCGGCGATCACTTTCAACGGCGCCGAGATTACGCTCTTCGGGGCGCCCAACAGTGGCGATCAATTCACCATCAAGCCGAGCTTGAATCAGTCGATGTTCAAGACCTTGGGCACTATCGCCGCCGTGCTGGAGAGCGGCTACACCAATGTCACCGAGCAGGCGAATTTCGGTTTCGATATCGACCGCTCACTGGAAGCGCTCGACCGCTCGCTGGAAAAAGTCGGGGAGCTGCGCTCGACCACCGGCGCGCGACTGAACAGTGTCAGTGCCCAGGCCGATGTCAACGATAAGATCAAGCTCAATATGGAAACACTGCGCTCGAAACTCGAGGACGTCGACCTGACCAAGGCCATTACGCAGTTGACCCAAGACACCACGGCGTTGGAGGCCGCACAGAAGGCCTTTGTCAAAGTGCAGGGCCTGAGTCTGTTCGACTATCTGTAAGCGGCCAGCGCCGTTGCGGTCGTTAGGACAGGATCGACTGCTTGGCACAATCCACGGGTGCCGGCCATGTTTAAGCCTCAAGCGTACGCGGTGCGGCGCCGCTAGCTGTCGCTACCCGGGACGCTTTCGATCAGCGCGCAAGCGGTGCCCCGAACTTGAGGGCCAAGTGTGACCATCGAACCAAAGCACATCGAAGAGCAATTGTTTGCACAACTGCGGGTGGCGACTGCTCAGCGATTGCGCGCCGCCGACCGTGGCGACGGTGGCCTGTGCGTGCTGCTGGCGCGGCAACGCAATGCCAGCCTGGCCGCACTGCGCGCCTGCTCCGCGCGCCAGCCATGCCACATTCTGCATGCGGCATGAGCCCCGTCGGCAAGTCGCGGCTGGCGTCGGAATGCCGACGCCCAGGGGCGTGCCGGCGCCGGCCGTCAAACACCCGTAAATTTTTGTCACACATCGGCTCCTTCACCCGCAATCGGCGTTTCCTCCCTAGCGGATTCTTGACAGCAGGCTCGTGGGCCGCTTACAACGGCTAACCCCGTGGGTATGTGCGCCGGGATTCCGGCGCATGTATCACTGCCTAGACGGGCCTCTAGTGCTTAAACCGTTAACATCGCTTAGACGATGGGGGAGCCGTTGCGCCGTGAGTAGTCAATCGCCAGTCGTGATCGTGGAACGGGACGCCACTACCGCCCATGAACTGAAACAAATCCTGCACTACCTCGATATGAGCACGGTGGTCGTGGCGCCGGACGGCGACCTCGTTGCCATCATGGAGACACGGCCTGCACCTTACATGGTGCTGCTCGGTGAATGTGGTGATTCGCGCGCCCAGAGCGAGGCCTTCCGTCGCATCAAGGCCGCCGATCCCTATACGCCGCTGTTGCTGTTGAGCGGCGGCGAGGCAGCGGCACAGCCCAGCGAGTTGGACCACGATGCCTTGGCGCGGGTCAGGTTGCCCCTGCGTCACGGCGAATTCGAAGCCGCCTTGCAGAAGGTCAAGACCTATCGCGAGAATCGCCATCAGGAGGGTTCACCGCGTTCGCTGGAACTGTTCCGCAGTCTGGTCGGCAGCAGCCCCGGCATCCAGCGTGTGCGCAACATGATAGAAATGGTCGCCCGCAGCGATGCCAACGTCTTGATCGTCGGTGAATCCGGCACCGGCAAGGAAGTTGTCGCACGGCATGTCCATCACCACTCGAATCGTCGCAGCAAGCCCTTCGTGCCGTTGAACTGCGGAGCGATCCCGGCCGATCTGCTTGAAAGCGAATTATTCGGTCACGAGAAGGGTGCCTTCACCGGCGCCATCGCCAGCCGCCAGGGGCGTTTCGAGATGGCCGATGGCGGCACACTGTTCCTCGACGAAATCGGCGACATGAGCCTGTCCATGCAGGTCAAACTGCTGCGTGTGCTGCAGGAACGTAGCTTTGAGCGGGTCGGCAGTAATAAGAATATTTCGGTCAACGTGCGCATCATCGCCGCCACCCACGTGAATCTGGACCAGGCCATACGCGACGGGCGCTTTCGCGAAGATTTGTTCTATCGCCTGAACGTATTTCCCATCGAAACCCCGCCGTTGCGGGCGCGCAACGAAGATTTGCCGCTGTTGGTCAACGATCTGGTGGAGCGACTCGATCATGAAGGTCGCGGCACCATCCGCCTGACGCCGTCGTGCATCGAGTCCCTATCGGAATACAACTGGCCGGGCAATGTGCGCGAGCTCGCCAACCTGGTCGAGCGACTCTCGATCCTCTACCCCAACGGTATGGTCGATGTGCACGATCTGCCGGAGAAATACCGCTCAGCCCACGTCGTCGCCCGCGCGCCGAGCAAGCCGGACGAGTCGGCGGCGGGTGCCCACCCAGCAGCGCCGGTGGCGGTCCTCAATCCGCGTCTGCCGCGTGCGGGGCTCGATCTGAAGGAGCATCTGACCGTTATTGAACGGGATTTGATCCTGCAGGCTTTGGAAGAGACCGACTGGATAGTGGCCCATGCCGCTAAACGGCTGTGCATGGGACGCACCACCCTGGTCGAAAAAATGCGCAAATTCGATCTGATACGTGAGGGCGTCTGACGGGTCCTTGACGCTGGGCTCGGGCCTCGCGACCGGGCTTAAAACATAAGCCGCAGTTATTAAACAATAAAATTCTGTGGCACGGGTCTTGCTCAAACCCTTGTGCGTGACCGTAGCATTGACGCTGCGGCATCCAACAAGACCGACAGAGCATGACCACCGCAGCCATCACCAACGCCGAACAGTTATGTGACGCCTTCGCCGAGTTTGAAGACGCGTCCAAACAGCTGTCCTCGTTCTATACCAACCTCGAGCGCCAGGTGGCGGTGCTCAGCGACGAGCTGTCGGTCTCGCGCGCCGCTCAGGCCCGTGAGCTGCAGGCGAAAGAGCGGCTCGGGGCGCGCCTCAACGCGCTGCTCGATGCTCTGCCCGGCGGCGTGGTGGTGCTGGATCAGCGCGGCCTGGTGCAGGAATTCAACCCCGCCGCCGTCGAACTGCTGGGTCCGATCGCTGGCGGTGACGCCTGGCACAGCATAGTCAGTCGTGCTTTCGCGCCGCGCTGGGACGACGGCCATGACTTGTCGCTGAGCGATGGTCGTCGCGTCAATATCGCGACACAGGCGCTGAGCGGCGAGCCCGGCCAGATTCTGCTCATCAAAGACGTCAGCGAAACCCGCGTATTGCAGGACCAGTTGGCTCATCACAAGCGCCTCTCGGCCAAGACCGAGATGGCGGCCGCCATGGCCCACCAGATCCGCACGCCGCTGGCGGCGGCGCTGCTGAACGTCGGCAATCTGCGCCGCGCGCGCAGCGATGCCGACCGTGAACGCGCGGTCGAGCGCAGCCTGCAGAGCTTGCGCAAGCTGGAGCGCCTGGTTGAGGAGATGCTGTTGTTTGCGCGTGGCGGCCAGTTGGCGGTCGAAGCGCTGGCGGCGCGTGATTTGCTGGCGGCGGTCGAGAACGCGGCGCGGGAAGCCTTCAACGTAAGTGGCTTGCGCCTGGAGTTTACGCCGCTCGCCGCGCAGGGGCAGGTCTATGCCAACTTGTCGGCGCTCATCAGCGTGTCACTGAATCTGATCGATAACGCCTGCCATGCCTGCCGCGGCCAAGGCCGAGTCACGGTCACGGCTGGTATTGTCGATGAGCAACTATGCCTGGCCTTTCAGGACGACGGCCCCGGTATCTGCGGCGCCCAGGCGGCACAAATCTTCGAGCCCTTTTTTACCACGCGTGCCAATGGCACCGGCCTGGGGCTGGCGGTTGCGCGCGCTGTGACCCAGGCCCACGGCGGCCAGTTAACCCTAGTCACGGGCGCGGCCAGCGGCGCCTGTTTCCTCATGACCTTGCCGCTCATCGCGCAGTCGTCTCCACAGTCCCATCCCCAAGTAACCGCAGACACGCAGCTGGTGGCCGCTTTCGAGCCAGCCGCCTTGTGTCAGGCAGGATGATCCCATGCACAAGCACCCCACTCAGATCCTGATAGTCGAAGACGACCACGCCTTGCGCGAAGCCTTGCTCGACACTGCGGCGCTGGCCGGCTTCGAGGCGACCGGCGCAGCCGATGGTCGCGCGGCCCTGGCGGCACTCGCCCATGCGCAGTTCGACCTGGTCATCAGCGACATTCAAATGGAACCGATGGACGGCCACACCTTGCTGCGCGAAATCCGCAGCCGCTATCGCGATCTGCCGGTGGTATTGATGACCGCCTATGAATCGATCCAGAGCGCGGTCAGCGCACTGCGTGACGGTGCGACCGATTATCTGGTCAAGCCCTTTGAAGCCGAAGTATTGGTGGCGCGCATCGACGACTGGTTGCCACCCGCGCCGACGCCGTTGCAAGACGATGTGGTGGCGGTCGATGGCACCAGCCGCCGCGTGTTCGATCTCGCACGCCGCGTCGCGCAGTCCGATGCATCGGTGATGATCACCGGCGAGTCGGGGGTCGGTAAGGAAATCGTGTTCCGTACTATTCATCGCCATTCGCAGCGCGCGGCGCAGGCGCCGGTGGCGATCAACTGCGCGGCGATCCCGGACAACATGCTGGAAGCGGTGTTGTTCGGTTACGAAAAAGGCGCCTTCACCGGCGCCTACAAAGCCAGCCCCGGCAAGTTCGAACAAGCCCAGGATTCGAGCCTGCTGCTGGACGAGATCTCTGAGATGCCGCTGGCATTGCAAGCCAAGCTGCTGCGTGTCTTGCAGGAACGGCAGGTCGAACGCTTGGGCGCCAACAAAGTCATCGACCTCGACGTGCGCATCGTTGCCACCACCAATCGCTGCCTGCGCCGGGAAGTCGAAGCGGGGCGCTTTCGCGAGGATCTCTACTACCGGCTCAATGTCATGCCCATCCACGTGCCGCCGCTGCGCGAGCGTAGTGGAGACATCGTGCCCCTCGCCCAGGCCTTGTTGGCGCGCGCCGCCATGCGCGGTCACCGGCAAGCGCCGGCGCTCAGCGCCTCAGCTTGTGTGCGGCTGATGGAATACCGCTGGCCCGGCAATATCCGCGAGCTTGATAACGTCATGCAACGCGCGTTGATCCTGCACCAAGGTGCAGGCATCACCGAGGCTGACCTGGTCTTTGAACAGATGACGGCGGTGCGCGATACCCGGCCCGCTGAACTGTCGCGTGATCTGCGCGTGCCTTATCCACGAGCGCTTGATGATGAAGATGCCGGCATGGATGACGACGAAGCGGACCAGAGCGCCGAATCGCTGGGTGGTGATCTCAAAGATCACGAACGCCGCCTGATCTTAACCGCGCTGGAGGAAGGTCGCGGCAGCCGCAAGTTTGCCGCCGAAAAACTCGGCATCAGCCCGCGCACCTTGCGCTACAAACTCGCCCGTCTGCGCGATGCAGGCGTGGCGGTGCCCGGTGTCTGAGCACGTCCCACGCGACCCATCGAACAGGAGCCGAGCATGAGCAATACCATCGATGCCCAGGCCGTACTCGCGCAGATGCGCGCGCTGTCGGCCCAGGCCCGCAGTCTGCAAATGCCGAGTGCGGTCGCGACCAGCGGCGCGACGCCTAACGTCAACTTCGGCGAGGTGATGAAAAATGCGCTCAATTTTGTCAACGACAACCAGCTGCAGGCCGCCAAGTTGTCCGACAAGTTTGAACGTGGTGCACAGGGCGTCGACGTGGCCCAGGTGATGGTGGCGATACAGAAGGCCAATCTGTCCTTTCAGGCCGCGACCCAGGTGCGTAACAAGCTGGTGTCGGCCTACCAGGACATCATGAACATGCCGCTATAGGCGCCGGTTAAGGTGAGTTACGACCATGGCTGAAGTCGCCACATTCAATGCCCAGGCATCGCTGATGCAGCTCGCGCGCCAGGCTGGTGTGCTGGTCGGCCTGGCGGCGGCGGTGGCGCTGGGTTTGTACGTGGCGCTGTGGGCACGGCAGCCCGAATATTCGGTGCTGTTCGCCGATCTGCGCGACCGCGATCTCAACCAAGTCATCGAAGCGCTGACCAGCAACAATATTCCCTATCGCATGGATCCCAATGGCGGCACCGTGCTGGTCGCCGCCGAGCGGCTGGCCGACGCGCGCATGAAACTGGCGGGCGCCGGTTTGCCCCATGGTGGGGCCAACGGCGGTGGCTTCGAGAGCATGAGCGACGACCAGCCCTTTGGCACCAGCCAGTTTCTCGAACAAGCCCGCTATCAGCACGCCATCGAAGGCGAGTTGTCCCGTTCTATCTCCCACATCACCAATGTGCGTTCGGCGCGGGTGCATATCGCGCTGCCTAAACAGTCCGCTTTCGCGCGCACCAAGCGCGACCCGAGCGCGTCGGTGATCGTCGATCTCTACAATGGTCGCCAGCTTGAACGTCATCAGGTTGCGGCCATTGCGCAGATGGTGGCGGCAGCGGTGGCCGGCATGCCGGTCAATCAGGTTACGGTCATCGATCAACGTGGCAATCTGCTGACCGATAACTCCGACAGCGCCGACAGCCTGGCGGTGTCAGCCAAACGTTTCGAATACTCGCGCACGCTTGAGCAGTCGTATATTGATCGTGTCGAGGCCATCCTCGCGCCACTGGTCGGTGCCGATGGTGTGCGCGCCCAGGTCACGGCCGATCTCGATTTCACCGAGACCCAACAATCCCAGGAAAGCTTCAATCCCGATCTGCCTTCAGTGCGCAGCGAAAGCAGCACCGAGGAAGAGCGCAGTGGCGACGCCGCCAGTGGCGTACCCGGTGCCCTAAGCAACCAGCCAGCGGCCGCTGCCAGCGCGCCCGAGCAGACCGCCACCGCCACTGGCCAGCCGCCGGCTAGCGCTGGTGCGGTGAAGCAGGCCGCCGCGCCCGTCAACAAACGCACGCAAAAGACACGCAACTACGAACTCGATCACCGCGTGGTAATTGAGAAGAATCATGTCGGCAGCATTCGCCGCTTGTCGGTGGCGGTGGTAGTGCGTGCACCCGCCGCCGCAACACCTGTCGCGCCGGTCGCAGGCGA
>JANMJF010000154.1:0-9284 GCA_031371245.1 Pseudomonadota bacterium
CGTGAAGAAGGGCGATAAATACCTCTTGAACGGCCGCAAGCGCTGGATCACCAATGCCGACGTCGCCGACTGGTACACCGTATTCGCGCGCGAACAGGGCAGCAGCGGTCACCGCGGCATTGCCATCTTCGTAGTCGATGCCGGCACCCCCGGCTTGCGTTGGGAATCGCTGATACACAAACTCGGCCAGCGCGCGTCCCACACTGGCGACGTGGTCTTCGAAGACGTCGAAGTACCGGCCAGCAATCTGCTGGCCGGTCCCGAGCATGGTTTCAAACTCGCGATGGCGACCTTCGATCGGTCGCGCCCGTGGATCTCGGCGGGCGCCGCCGGTGTTATTCGCCGCGCGCGCGACGAAGCCTTGCGTTATGCCACCGAGCGCAAAACCTTCGGCGAAGCCATCGTCAACCACCAGATGGTGGCGGCGATGCTGGCCGACATGGAAATCAGCTATCTCGCCACCCGCCTGCTGTGCCTGCACGCCGCCAGTGAAGTCGACCGCGGCAATCTGCGCGGCAGCCATAGCGCCTGCGCCAAAGCCTTTGGTGGCGATGCGGCGATGAAGGTCACCACCGATGCTGTGCAGATCTTTGGCGGCTACGGTTATACCCAGGATTTTGTCGTCGAGAAGCTCATGCGCGATGCCAAGCTGTTGCAGATCTACGAAGGCACTTCGCAGATCCAGCGCCTGGTGATTTCGCGCGATATGGTCAGAAATCTCGGCGCGTGAGTCTCGTCCGCACCAGGGTCATGACCACCCGCGTCCGTCTAAACTTCGACAGGCGGATGGACCTCCATTACAATGCGGCGCAGAGCATCCGGCGTCGAGACACCGGCCCTTAATGAAAATGAGCTCGGTGCCGATAGTACTCGGGCACCCCACTCCACCAGGAATTCAGCTGAAAACTGCTCGCACTGTCATGGGCCGAACAAAAAGACAATATGTCGCATTACTGGCGACCTTCTTTTTACTGGCGAGTCTCAGTGCGCACGCGTTTAATGCCAGCGCCTTCATGCACCAGCTCGAACATGAAAGGCAAGATGTCACCCTTGCTGCTGGCCACAGCCATTCCATTGATGCGCACGAACCGTCCGATACGTCACCGATGGACGGTATGCAGCATTTGGCTCTGCATTCCATGGGTGATATTCAACCGGTTGTCATTATCGGTTTCCTGCACCCGCCCCTCATTGCAGTAGCCCGCACAACACCGCCGCCTTCGCCTTCACTCGCGCCGGGCCTACCGGATCGCGACCCACCCTTTCGTCCCCCTCAATCCGTCTGATCTGCCCTCGTCCGCGATCCTCGCGGAATTGTCCTAGCTAGATTGCCCGTCCTCGTTAAAGAGCGGGTGTAAGGCATCGCGGTCCATGCGCGATCGGAGTCGTCATATGTTATTTACCAAGCCGCGCGGGGCGATGTTTCCGTGCATCTTCATGTTGTCCTACCTGTGCATGAGCGAGACCCTGGCCGCTGACTCGCCCGTCGCTTTCAAAGTGTCGGCAGAGCAGGCACAAGCGTTGGACATCAAGACTGAATCGTTGGAGCGTTCTGCTAACGCCATCACGCGCAAATTTCCAGCACAGGTCGTGGTGCCGACGAATGCCGAGCACGTGACCAGTTCGCCGGTCCCCGGCCTCGTCACGGACATCTTCGTAGAGCCCCATCAGAGGGTCGAAACCGGGACACCCTTGGCGCGTATCGTCAGCCAGGAACTCGGGGAATGGCAGTTGCAGTTGTTACAGGCGGCAGCGCGCGCGACGCTCGCCTCGCAATCCGCCGAACGCGAGCTGCAACTCTTCAAGGAAGGCATCATCCCGCAGCGGCGCCTCCAAGAAGCCCACGCCGGCTACGCGGAAGCGAAGGCAGCCTTGCAGCGGGCCAAGGCGGCGTTGTGTCTCGGCGGAATGTCGGCAGCGGCCATCGAACATGTCGCCACGTCAGGCGTGCCCCAGGACAGCATTACGCTGTCGGCAGCCAAAGCCGGTGTGGTCACCGAGATTCTGGTTGGACCTGGGCAGCGTGTCGAACAGACCACGGCCTTGTTACATGTGGCCGATACACGGGTTCTTTGGCTGGACATACAGGTCGCCGCGACGGATCTCGGCAACTGGCCGCCGGGCTCCACGCTGACGGTCGCGGGGCGTGCAGTCACGGGTCATGTGCGTAGCAGCAGCCCGATGGTCTCCGTCGACAGTCAGATGGCTATCTTGCGCGCCGAAGTCGATGGCGCCACGGACAAATTACGTCCCGGAGAAATGGTCGCGGTCGAGTTGCCCGCGAGTGGCGGCAAGGACGGTTGGAACCTGCCTCTGTCCGCTGTTGCCCATGACGGCGACCAGGCCTATGTGTTCGTGCGCTCGGGCGATGGCTTCGAGGGGCGGTCGGTTGCTGTCATCGATAGTGCTGGCCTGCGGGTGCGGGTAGAGGGCGCGCTCATCGTCGGCGACCAGGTGGCGACCAGTGGCGTCGTCGCCTTGAAAGGCGCCTGGCTCGAAGCGAAGGAGAGCAGGTAATGCTGTCCCGTCTTGTTCGTTTCTGTCTCTCTCAACGTCTGTTCGTTCTGGTCGCGACCCTGATCGTCGCCGGCGCCGGTTGGGTGGCCTATCTCGGTCTGCCGATAGACGCGTTTCCCGACGTCTCGAGCACTCAGGTCAAGGTCATCATGAAAGCGCCGGGCATGACCCCTGAAGAGGTCGAGAGTCGTATCGCGGTGCCGATCGAAGTCGAGATGCTCGGCATCCCCAACACCCGCATCCTGCGCTCGGTGACTAAATACGGCT
Source organism: Pseudomonadota bacterium (assembly GCA_031371245.1). Lineage (GTDB taxonomy): Bacteria > Pseudomonadota > Gammaproteobacteria > JADJYF01. The sequence continues at coordinate 2,785 of JANMJF010000154.1, forward strand.
TGGTCGATGTCACCATCGATTTCGAAGATGGCACCGACCTCTACTGGGCACGCCAGCAGGTCAGCGAACGCCTGGGCGGCTTGAGCGACAGCCTGCCGCAAGGGATTTCCGGTGGCATGGCGCCGATTACCACGCCGCTCGGCGAGATGTTTATGTTCACCGTCGAAGCCGAAGGCATGTCGCTGGCCGAGCGCCGCAGCTTGCTCGATTGGGTCATCCGCCCAGCTTTGCGCACGGTGCCCGGCGTGGCTGACATCAACGCGCTGGGGGGAGTGGTACGCGCTTTTGAGGTTGTGCCAGACCAGAACAAACTTGCCGCCAGCGGCGTCACCATCGCCCAGCTCAAGGAAGCGATCCTTGCCAACAATCGCAACGATGGCGCGGGCCGACTCGGGGAAGGCGACGAAGTGTTGCTGGTGCGCAGCGAAGGCACGATTACCAGCCTCGACGATCTGCGCGCGGTGGTGGTAACGGTGAAAGACGGCGCGCCGATCCGGATTGGCAATCTGGCCGAGGTCAAGATAGGCACGCTCACGCGTTACGGTGTGGTCACCGAAAGCGGTCGCGGTGAAGCAGTTGAGGGCTTGGTGCTCGGCCTGGCCGGTGCCAACGCGCGCGAAGTCGTGAAAGGTGTGCGCAACAAGCTTGACGAATTGCAGCCGACCTTGCCGAAAGGCGTAGCGCTGAAGGTCTTCTATGACCGCGCGTTTCTAGTCACCAAGGCGGTCAACGCCGTTTCCTCGGCGCTGCTCGAAGCCACTGCGTTGGTCGTCGTGCTGCTGGTGCTGTTCCTCGGCAACGTGCGCGCAGCACTGACCGTGGCGCTGGTACTGCCACTCGCGGCCTTGATCACCTTCATTCTGATGCGCGCTTTCGGCATGTCGGCCAATCTCATGAGTCTCGGCGGTCTCGCTATCGCCATCGGCATGCTGGTCGATGGTGCGGTGGTGGTGGTTGAAAATATTGTGCAACGCCTCGCCACCGACCCCACCACCGGCAAGCTGCCGCGCCTGCACACCATCTATCGTGCGGTGCGCGAAGTGGCGGTGCCGGTCACTGCGGGCATCCTGATCATCATCACGGTCTTTTTGCCGCTGCTCACCCTGCAGGATCTGGAAGGCAAGTTCTTTGTGCCGGTCGCGCTGACGATAGTGTTTGCTCTGGCCGGTTCGCTGATCTTGTCGTTGACGGTGATCCCGGTGTTCTCCTCCTATCTGCTCGGCAAGGTCAGCCATGAAGATCCGTGGTTGCCGCGGCTATTGCTGAAGTTGTACGGGCCAGCGCTGTCGTGGGGCCTGCGCCGGCCCGCGATTGTCGTGGTTTTTGCCATTGTGATGCTGGTCGCCGCCGGCGTGATTCAAAGCCGGGTTGGTAAGACTTTCATGCCGACCATGGACGAAGGCGACCTCATCGTCGGCATCGAAAAACTACCGACGATCAGCCTCGAACAGAGCGCTGCGCTCGATCTCAAGATTCACCAGGCGTTGATGGGCGCGATCCCCGAGATAACCGGCGTGGTGGCCCGCGCCGGCTCCGACGAAATCGGACTCGACCCGATGGGCCTCAATCAGACCGACACCTATCTGTTGCTCAAGCCGCGCGATCAATGGCGGATGAAGAGCAAGGACGCGCTGATAGACGAAGTGCGCAAGGTGCTCGAGCCCATGCCCGGCATCGAGTACAGCTTCACCCAGCCGATCGAGATGCGCGTGTCGGAAATGATCATCGGCGTGCGTGGCGATCTGGCGGTCAAGATCTTCGGGCCAGATCTTGCGCAATTGAATGACTACGCAAGCCAAGTCGAAGCCTTGTTGAAGACCGTGCCTGGCAATCAAGACGTCTATACCGTGCAGAACGATGGTGTGCAGTATCTGCGCGTCGTGGTCGACCGGCTGCAAGCTGGTCGGCTCGGCTTGAGCGTCGAAGAGGTGCAGGATGCCCTGCGCACCCAGCTGGAAGGGCAACGCGCAGGCATGGTCGTGGAAGGCAATCGCCGTACGCCGATTATCCTGCGTGGCAGCGAAGCGTTGCGTATCTCACCGGCCGACTTCGCTACGATGCGTATCACTACCCGCGATGGCAATACGGTGCCACTGAATGCGGTGGCCAAACTGGAGCGTGCCGCCGGACCGGTCAAGATCGATCGCGAACTCGGCAGCCGTTACAGCGTGGTGATTGCCAATGTCGCAGGCCGTGACCTGGTCAGCTTCGTCGCAGACGCCAAGGCGCTGGTCGCGAAGAATGTCGCGCTTCCGACTGGCTACCGCATCAGCTGGGGCGGACAGTTCGAGAATCAACAGCGCGCAGCGGCGCGCCTGACGGTGGTGGTGCCAGTCGCGCTCGGCCTGATCTTCATTTTGCTGTTCTCGACCTTTGCTTCGGTACGCCAAGCCTTGCTCATCCTGAGCAATATTCCCTTTGCCCTGGTCGGTGGCATCGTCGCACTGTGGGTCACGGGTGAATACCTGTCGGTGCCTGCCTCGGTCGGCTTCATTGCACTGCTTGGCATCACGGTCTTGAACGGCGTAGTGATGGTCAGCTACTTCAACCAGCTGCAAAGCGCAGGCATGCCGCTGCGCGATGTCGTTGTACAAGGCGCGCGACGGCGTCTGCGGCCAGTGCTGATGACGGCTTCCATTACCGCCTTCGGCTTGATCCCGCTGCTGTTCGCGACCGGACCGGGCTCGGAGATCCAACGCCCACTCGCGATCGTCGTGATCGGCGGTCTCATCACCGCCACCACCCTGACCTTGATGCTGCTACCCATCCTCTACCTGCGTTTCGCGTTTCCGAAATCAGAGGTGCCCCATGGCTGATTTATGTTTGACCTTGCTTTGCCCGCCCGCGGTCGAGGAGCAGCTGCTGGATACCTTGCTCATGCTGTCGCAGGCGCTGGTGTTCACCAGCACACCGACAGCGGCCCACGGCTTGGCCATGGGCGACTTGTCGCAAGCGGAGCAGGTGATGGGCCGCGCCGAGGCAACCGAAGTGCAGGTTATTTTCCCTGCCGAGGACAAGGACCAACTGCTTGGTCAATTGCGTAGCCAATTGGCCGGCGCCGGACTGCGCTATTGGCTGACGTCGGTGGTCGAAGCGGGAGATATCCCATGAAGACGAATTGCCTAGCGCTTGGTCTGCTGCTGCTCTGCGCCTCGGCGCATGCTTTGCAGACGCTGAATCCGCCAGGTCTGTTGCCCACTGAAATCGCGCGTCCGCTACTGGAGCAGGATCCCGGCGTGGCCGCTGCCCGCGCCGGCCTGGAGGTTGCCTTACGTGAGGCGGGGCTGCTTGACAGCTCGCCCTATGAATGGACCGCACGCGCCGGCACTCAGGAACGCGAGTTATCCGATGGACCGCGTTACGGCGAATGGAGTGTCGGTATCGAGCGCACCCTTCGTCTGCCTGGCAAGGCGACGGCTGATCGTAATCTCGGTAAGACCACCATTGAGGCGTCCGAAGCCGCCTACGGCGAGGCCATACACGAATCAGCACGCCACCTGCTCAGTTTATGGCTGGACTGGCAGGCAGCAGAGCATGCGAGTGCGCTAACAGCGGACAACCTCAAGTCGGTGGAAGACAGTCTGGCGGCAGTCGATAAACGCGTGCGTGCGGGTGATGCCGCCACACTCGATGCGAGTATCGCGAAAGCCGAAATGGCAGAGCAGAAGCGTCAGCACAACGATGCGCTGACGCAGGCGTCCTCAGCGTGGGCGCGACTGTCGACTCGCTACCCCGGTATCAATCGGCAAGTGGTGACGCTGCCGAACCCCACTCCTCTAGACGATGATGTGGAGTCACTGCGCAATCGTATCCTTGCCCAGAGTGACGAACTCAGGATCGTGGAGTCGGCACTCAGGCTGTCGCAGTTTCAGGCGGCGCGTGCCGATGCCGAACGCATTCCGGATCCGACGGTGGGCGTGCATGCCGGTTGGGAGAGTGCGGGCCGGGAAAGAGTCGCCGGAGTCTCGCTCAGCATCCCACTTCCCGGCAGTGCGCGGACGCAGAACCATGAGCGCGCGCTCGCGGCCATGCAGGTATCACTGCAAGATCTGGAACTGAAAAAACGCGAATTGGACGCCGAGATAGCCTCCGCTGTAGCGTCCGCGCGGGGTGCCTATGAGAGTGTACGGCTGGCGCAAGAAGGCGCGCAGGCCGCGCGGGACAACGCCCGTCTGATGCAGCGGGCCTACTCGCTAGGCGAAGCGGAATTGCAGACTATGCTGCTCACACGTCGTCAGGAAATCACCGCCATGAGCGCCGTACTCATTGCGCAGGTGACGGCCTTGAAGGCCTACTTTGGCTTGCTGTTAGACGCACACCTGATATGGGATTTGGACCATGACCAATCGCCGAACTAGCCGCTTTTGTGCGTCGATCAGACCGCCTTGCTGCGATCCGCTCATCAACGCCGCGTGGTTACCCATTTCATTAGCACAAGGAGGGCCTGGACGTGCCCGCTTTTATCTATGAAGCAAGCTACCGCGCTTCGGCGACCGGGTGTTCTCGCGGCACTTTCAGCAGCTCTGCTGTTCGGTACCGGCACACCTCTGGCCAAACTGCTTCTACACGACGTCAGCCCGTGGATGATGGCGGGTTTGCTCTATGCCGGTTCGGGCCTTGGGTTATGGCTATATCGCCGACTCATGGCCGCGCCGGCAGTGCGCTTGCCGCGTCACGAAGCGCTATGGCTGGCCGCCGCTGTCTTGGCTGGCGGTGTCTGCGCGCCGGTACTGTTAATGTTTGGCCTGACCCACATGGCGGCCTCGAGCGCTTCATTGTTGTTGAACGCTGAAGGCGCTTTTACCGCACTACTGGCCTGGTTCATCTTCAAGGAAAACTTTGATCGACGTATCGCAGTCGGTATGGCGGGCGTGTTGGCGGGCGCGATCGTTTTGAGTTGGCCGAGGGAAATTCAATTCGCGAGTTTGTGGCCGGCGCTCGCCCTGCTTGGCGCCTGTCTAGCCTGGGCAATCGATAACAATCTGACGCGCAAAGTGTCGCTCACCGACGCGACCTGGATAGCAACGGTCAAAGGCATGACGGCCGGGCTCGTCAATCTCTGCCTGGCCCTGTTGCTGGGCGATCATTTTCCGTCCCTTGCACTTCTGGGCAGCGCCATGCTTCTGGGTCTGGTGGCCTATGGCATCAGCCTGGCCTTGTTCGTTGTCAGTCTGCGTCATCTTGGTTCCGCTCGTACCGGTGCCTACTTCTCGGTCGCGCCATTCTTTGGTGCTGTGCTGGCGTTGTTTCTCGGTGACCCGCTCACGTGGCCCTTGATGGTGGCGGCGGCGTTGATGGCAGCCGGGGTGTGGCTTCATCTCAGCGAGCATCATGTCCACGAGCATGTGCATGAACCCCTGGAACACGAACACGAGCACGAACACGACGAACACCACCAGCACGAGCATGACGAAGCACAGAGCTCACAGACCACGCATATTCACAGGCATCGACATCTACCCATCAAACATCACCACGCGCATTTCCCCGACGCTCACCATAGACACGACCATTGAACCCGAGGCGTGAAGACGCTCAACGTGGTCAAGAAGCTGTTGGCCGCAGCGCTCGACCCGCGCCGCCTTGACCACTGCCAGCGGTGCGGTCTCATATATGAAGCCATCGTTGTTACGGCCGCTACAGCCCAAGTGCAGGCGATGCGCGCGCCATGCCCAGCGCGGCGTGCTTACACTACACTAGGCTCAGAAGCTTAAGGCGCAAACAGCGCGACCGCGCGTGGGGATTTGAGATCATCATGGCAGCACTACCGGACGACGACGCGCAGGAAACCCAGGAGTGGCTCGACGCCCTCGATGGGGTGATCGATATCGAAGGCCTCGAACGCAGCCACTATCTGCTCGAACGACTGATCGACAAGGCGCGACGCTCGGGTGTCAATCTGCCCTACTCGGCCAAGACTGCGTACATCAACACCATTCCCCCCCATCGCGAGCAGTACACACCAGGCGACCCGGATCTGGAATGGAAGATCCGCTCTATCAATCGCTGGAACGCGATGGCGATGGTCGTCAAAGCCAACCGCAAGAATAGCGAGCTGGGTGGCCACATCGCGAGCTATGCGAGCGCCGCCACGCTTTACGAAGTCGGCTACAACCATTTCTGGCATGCACCCTCCGCCTCCCACGGCGGCGACATGATTTTCTTTCAGGGTCATTCTTCGCCGGGTATCTACGCGCGCGCCTTTCTGCTCGGCCTGTTGTCCGAAGAGCAAATGGACAACTTCCGCCAGGAAGTCGATGGCAACGGCTTGAGTTCCTACCCGCATCCGTGGCTGATGCCGGGTTTCTGGCAGTTCCCGACGGTATCGATGGGCTTGGGTCCGATCATGGCCATCTACCAGGCGCGCTTCATGCGCTATCTCGAAAATCGCGACCTGTTGCCCCGCCAGAGTCGCAAGGTGTGGGCCTTCATGGGCGACGGCGAGATGGACGAGCCCGAGGCCTTTGGTGCCGCAGCGCTGGCCTCACGGGAGAAGCTCG
>JANMJF010000158.1:0-9225 GCA_031371245.1 Pseudomonadota bacterium
TCGGCGTCGAGCAGGCCCGGCAATACACTTGCGCCGCAGGCATCGAGTTCGTCGCTGACCGCGTGCCAGTCGATAAGCGGCACGTCAGGCGTCACGTCGGATCTCGCGATCGAGCAGCGCGCGCTTGCGCTCCACGCCCCACCGATAGCCCGATAAGCCGCCGTCGTGACGCACGACGCGGTGACAAGGGATCGCGACTGCGACGGGATTGGCGGCGCAGGCCTGCGCCACGGCACGCATCGAGCGCGGCGCGCCAATGCGTGCGGCGATGTCGGCGTAGCTCGCAGTGTGGCCGGCGGGAATAGCGCATAGCGCCTGCCAGACGCGGGCCTGAAAAGCGGTGCCGCGCAGGTCCAGCGGGAGATCCAGACCCAGGGCCGGCTGTTCGACGAAACCGACTACCCGCGCCACCCATTGTTCGAATTCAGCATCGCCGCCCTTGAGGGTGGCGGCACTGAAGCGCGCTTCGAAATCGCGTAACAACTGCGCCGGATCGTCACCGAGTGCAATGGTGCAGATGCCGCGCGCAGTGGCCGCCACCAGGATCGCGCCCAGCGTGCACTGGCCGACCGCGAAGCGGATAGTTTCGCCGTGCCCGCCCGCGCGAAAACGCGCCGGCTGCATGCCAAGCGTGCGCGGCACGGCGTGGTAGAAACGGCCGTTGGAATTAAATCCTGCGTCGTAGACTACCCGCGTGACGCTGTCACCAGCCTCCAGACCGCAGCGCACGCGCGCGGCGCGCCGTGCGTCGGCATAGGCTTTGGGCGTGACACCGGCGATGCTCTTGAAGACCCGATGGAAGTGAAACGGACTCAGGCCCGCGCCGGCAGCCAGGGCGGTGAGATCGGGCGCTTGTTCGGCGCTCTCGATCAGCCGGCAGGCTTCGGCTACGAGGGCGGCGTGACGCACCGCGCGTGGTGGCTGGTCGGGTTGACACCGTTTGCAAGGACGGAAGCCCGCCGCCGCCGCCGCCGCCGTGCTGACATGAAAGGCGACATTCTCACGCCGGGCGAGGCGCGCCGCGCACGACGGCCGGCAATACACACCGGTGGTACGGACCGAATAAAAGAAGCGCTCGTCGGCGCGCCGGTCACGGGCGACGACCGCCGCCCAGCGCGCTTCGTCATCATCGAAGCAAACGTTCGCGATATCGTAGGCAGTGTTCGATGTTTGCATGGTGTCGACCTCCGTAGCACAGCCGGCGGCTGTGGCAGGGGGCTATAGTCGCGCGCCCTGTTGGTGCTCGCACTCCGGGTCTTGCGATTGAATTCGAGTGCCGACCCGTGACGCTCGCCGGAACGGGTGAGCACAGGCCATCGGTGGTCACGATTATGGCTAGAATACCGGCCTCATGCTCGACCGCAACCCTAGTCGCACTGCCGAGGCCACCGCCGCCATTCGCGCCTGTCATCTGCGCTATGACTCGCCGCTGGTGTTTGCCGACCCCTATGCCGTCCAGTTGACCAGCCCCTGGTGGCGCGCGGTTGCGAACAATCCGGTGTTCTATTGATCGATCGTGCGCGGCCTGCTCGGCGCGCTGCGACCAGTGCATGGTTGGATCCTGGTGCGCGACCAGCTGACGGTCGACGATCTGCGGGTTTTTGTCGCCAACGGCGGGCGCCAGTATGTGTCGCTCGGCGCCGGCTTCGACTCCATCGCCTTGCGTCGTCCCGAGTGGCTGCGTGGTGTGCGCATCATCGAAGTCGATCATCCCACCACCCAGGTCGTCAAACTGGCACGCATCGCAGCCAGCGGCGTGGCGCTGCCCTTGCTCGATTTTGAGACGGTACCCGTCGATTTCGAACGCGAGAACCTCAGTGAGGGTCTGGCGCGCTCGGGTTTCGATGCGACGCAGCCGGCCTTCTTCGCCTGGCAGGGCGTGATTTACTACCTCACCGCCGCCGCCATCGCCGACACCCTCGGCCATATCGCCGCACGCGCCGCGCCCGGCAGTGAACTGGTGTTCGACTTCCTGCTGCCAGAATTCGCTCTGCAACGGGGTCGCCGCCGTGTGTGGTCCTTGACCCGTGCCATGACGACGCGCATGGGCGAGCGCTATATCAGTTATCACACGCCGGAACAGTTGCAGACCCTGCTCGACACCGCGGGCTTTGAACTCGTCGAGGTACAGCGCGATCACGAGCTTGAGGCGCGTTATTGTGCTGGTCGTCGCGACGATTTGACGGTGATGCACGGTTTCGGCATCGCGCGCGCCAGACGGCGCTCTTGATCGCTGCGTTGCGTGGAGTCTATCTATTTCGCTTCGTGCACCCGCACCAGGCCGGCTTTCAAGGCCATCAGACACAGCTCTACATCACTGCGCAGCGCCAGTTTGCGCCGCATATTGCTGCAATGGGTCTGCACGGTCTTGGGCGACATGTCGAGTTCGGTGGCGATTTCGTCGGTCGCATAACCGCGCGCCAGCAGCCGTAGTACAGCGCCTTCCTTGGGCGTCAGGTTGCGCAGCTTGTTGAACGGCCCCATGTCGCGCACGTTGGTGGCGAGGTGGTAGGCCACATCGGCGCCGATGGCGAGATCGCCGCGCGCCACGCGCCGTACGTTTTCCACCAGGTCGCGGGTCGAGCTGCGTTTGGACAGGAAACCGCGACCGCCGGCTTCAAGCAAGGTCAAGGGGTAGTGGCCGGCAGCGAAGGCCGACAGGCCGATGATGCGTAGTCGCGGATCGATGGCGAGCAACTCGCGCGCCACGCCGACGCCATCTTCCTCGCCCAGCTCCATGTCGAGCAGAACCACGTCGACTGACTGCTCAGCAACGAAATGACAGGCAGAGGCACCGCAATTGCCACTGCCAACCACCGCGATGGCGTGGTCGGTGCTCAGCCGTTGGGTCAGCAATTCAGTCACGAGTTTATGATCATCTACCACGTAAACGCGGTAGGGCGGTGATAGCGACGCGTATTCCTGCATGCACATGCACTCCCTTCGCATGGTCTCAGGTCCCCGTTCTGTGCGGGGCTGGCGAGATGTCGTGCACCTCTGCCTGAGGTCATTATGGCCAGTCCCGGGGGAAATACGTCAACCCCCATTAGCGCCAGGCATTGAGACCAATAAAGGTGCCACCGTTGGCGCGAGTAAGTTGGCGCATGAGGGCGGCGAAGCGTACGCCGGTTTCCTTGGTTTGGCCGAAGCGGGTCGGAAAGCCGATCGCGTGGATGCGTACGCGCGGCTTGCCTTGGGCATCGCGTGGATTGATGCGGGCCACATTATTCACGACCTCGGTGATCGAACCATTGGCAAACTCATCACCGAGCACATAAATGCTGATCTTGCGCTCGGTACTGTAAAAATCCCTGATGGCGGTATAGATGCCTTGTGTGGGGTTACTGGGCGAGTCCGCCTTCCAGCTCGGTACTTGTTCAATCACCGTAGTGCGCAGGGCAGGGCTGTCGGTCAGCCATTGACGGGCCGTGTCGGCGTCCAGGTAGGTCCCGGCGTCGTTGAGGATCTGCAGGCCTTTGAGGTGGGGATAAACCGTCAAGATTTCGCGCATCTGATTTTTCAGTGTCGTCTTGACGTGGTCGCGCATGCTGTCCGAGGTGTCGATGACGAAGATCACATAGTCGCTGTCGATCGGAATGCCGCCGACCAGGGCTGGCTTGCTGCGCTCGCGCTGGGCGAGCAGTCGCTTCATTTCCTCACTCAGGCTCTGCTGGGCAATCCTTAGACTGCCGAGTTCTTCGGCGTCCCGCGCGAGCGCTTGCTCGCCGCTGCGCGCGCTCATCTGGGCGGCCAGCAGCGCTGCGCGCAGACGCTGTGCTTCGTCCTGCAGGGCGACAAGTTGCGGCGTGGTCACGGCGAGCTCGGCCTCGACCTGGTTGCGCTGGTCCTGCACATCAAACAACTGGCGCTGCAGTTGGGAGATCTGCGCCACGCGCGGATCGGCTAGCGGCGCTGGTGCCACCGGCGACGGTGGCTTGGAAATCATGAGCAGCAGGATGACGGCGCCGATACCGCAGGTGATCACGTCCAGGAACGCGATGCTTATCGATTCCTCGGCGCGGCGCGCGAGTTTCATGGCCAGTCGTCCGCAGGACTGAGAAACGAGCCCTGGCTGACACGCGCCAACTGCCAATAGGCCGAGGCCGCGACCGGGTCGCCCTCCAGCGGCAACAGAATGGTGTTGACGGCGATGCCGCGCGGCAGGCGCTGCATCGCGTGCTCGAATAAACGATTGCGTTCTTTACCGCTGACGTTGTCGCGCGTGGGTGCTGCCAGGCCCTGGGTCGGTAAGCTGTCGGTGATGAGATAAACGTTGTCCGGCGGTGGATTCATCTGCTCGATGACCATGAAGGCCCGTTCCAGACTATTACCGCCGTGCGGCAGGCGTTGTTTGATGGCTTCAAGCGCGGCGTCGAGACGCGCAGTGTCTTTGACCGCCAGCCATTGATGTTCGGTGCCGGTCAGCGCGAAGTGAGCCTGGCTATCGAAGCCGACTATTTGAAAACTCGATTGCTGAGGAAAATGCGCGGCGATCCATTCCACGGTCTTGAGCGCCTGTTGCCATTTCGGTGAGCGACGCTGGGTATCGGCATCCATGTTGCGTTTGCGCAGGACATTGGCCAGCTTGGCGTCGAGCATGCTGGCCGAGGTGTCGAGCAGGATCAGGATGCGCTGGCCGCCAAGTTGTACGCCGGTCAGGTATTCGCGATTGCCCTCGCCGACCATGCTGCGCATATAGCGGGATTTCTCAAAGGGCTGCGACATCAACAGGCGCTTGTCGGTTTCGAGCTTCAACACGGCGGCCTTGAGTGCCGTGATCTCCAGCGCGCCGCCACCCTTCAGCGGCGCTTGTTTGGTCTGTTCTGCGGCCAGCGCATCGCGCGCTAGCTGTGCGGCCTGACGACGCCCTGCAAGTTCACCGCTGCGTGCCGCCACGCGCGCGTGCAGCGCGCTGAGGCTCGCGTCGGTCGCAGCAATCTCGTTCTGCAATCGGCCGACTTCAGCGCCGTAGTCATAGGTCGGTGTTTCCATCGGCTGGTTGGTGGCGTGCTTCGAGATCATGAACAGCAATACCACCGCGCCAAAGCCGCACGACATGATGTCGAGAAACGAAAGCGTGAAAATTGAGAATTCGCGGCGCTTACGACGCACGGTTGTGCGACACGACAATGGCCACGAACAGCGCCCGCCCGCCGGCAAGCGTGATGTGATCGCCGGCATGCACATGAGCAGCGTCGGCTACCGGCAGGCCGTTGATACGGGTCTCGACGCCGTTTACGCGCAGCACCACGTGCAGCCCCTGTACGGCAATGGCGCAGCTCGCGCCGTGGGCGCCACGGGCGACGCGGCCATCGGCATGCAGATAGAGCGGTGTGGCAGTGAGTGCATGAGCGGTATGGCCCGCGAGCAGATGGTTGGGTGCGCGGCTCGCCGCACTGCGGGTGACGGTCTGCCGGTCATGGTCGAATTGCGGCGCGCGGGCAGCAGGCAATTGTGTGACATAGCCTATGCCGTCCTGGCCGGTGCCGAGCATGCCGCGGTGTTCGGCGATACCGCGATAGCAGGTATCCGAGGGCAGGGCGCTGGCCGGCGCCAGTTGATCGAGTGCGCCCGGCAGAGCGGCGAGCGCGGTGGTCGCCAGCACCTGGGCATTGGCCGGCAGATATTCGCAGACGGTCGCCAACACCATGCTGGTCACATGCACGAAGTCGCGTGAGGCGACTCGCGCGCTGAAGCGCTTGCCGTGGTAGTCAATATCAACCGCCACTTCGCTTAGTTGGGTGGCCTGCGCCAGCCAACGCGGCAGTTGCTCGTGCAGTAATTGCGCGCTGCGCGCTTCGTGCCGTGCATCGAAGCGCGCCTGGCCGAGCAGCGCCGATGCTACCAACTCGACCGCCGCCGCTTCGATGCGCGCGAGGCCAGCCTGTTCGATGTCACGGTATGCGAGTCGTGTGACCTGTTGACCTACTTCCACGGTGCTCAAGCTGACATGATGACGATGCATATCGACGACTACATAACGACCCGCCGGCGCGCAGCTCGCCAGTTGCGCGACGCTGCTGTCGACCAGCGCCGCTACTTTGAGATCGAGCGCCTGGGCAATGCCGAGCAGCAGCGCGAGTTGCGCTTCGTCGTAATGGCCGGGCACCGCCAACACCGCTTCCGACGGTCGCCCGGCGGCATCCAGCACACTAAGCAGGTGGTGATAAACAAGGTCGGCGTGATGACGGCAATGGCGGCGCGCATCGGCCAGCGGCGTTTCGTTCAATTGCCGCCAGAAATGTTGATAGATGTCGCGTGGCTGGATCTGCGCGCGGGCTTGTGCCGCCGCACCACACACCACGTTTGGGCCATCGATCAGCGCGATGCCGGGGCTCACGCACACCACCACGCCGTCGCGTGTCACGCGTATGCCGGTGTCGTGCAGTTCGATGACGTTCAGACTCATGGAATAGGCGGCCGCTCAAATATCGACAGGGAAGTCGAGCGCATAGTCGTCGGAGATCTCCTTGCTAGATTTGAACAAGTCGTCGGCCAGCGGCTCCGCAAGATATTCTGAGCGGTCCACGCTTGAGCGTGGTGGTGCGACGGCGGTTTCGTCCAGCGGTTCGGCAGCACGCAGGGAGGGAGTGCCGAGCAGGGCAAAAAAAATCATCAAGCTGAGACGTTTATTGCGCATCACGGGCGAGCCTAAATCCGACATCGGTGCGTCCTCATTCGCCCGCCTGGCGGGCTGCTGCGTTGCTCGCGTCGGCGTTAGCGCTGCTAGCATCACTGCTACCAGCGCTGTCCGCACTTGCGGCGATCGGCATCTGCTCAGCGGCTGCTTCGGCGATGGTCTTCAAGCGGATCTTGAAGCGCTTCTCCACGTCTTTGCGCGGCGTGATCTTGGTCGTATACGTCGCGTGACCGCGCGCGCGTACCGTCACCTCGTGTTCACGCGTCGGTAGTGCCAGTGTTTGTGTGGCCGAACCACGGGCTTCGCCATCGATCAGCAGTTCGGCGGCGGGTGGCGTGGTGATGAACTGCACGTTGGCGAGCTCCGCGTCGAGGGTGATGGCCAAGGACTCATCAGCGGCGGGCGCGAGTTTCACGCCGCGTGTGGCGGGTCGATAGCCTTCCGCGAGCAGCGTCAAGCGATGCACCTGGCCTGGCGTTACCGCGATGTCGAGTGGCGTGCGGCCGACGAAGTTATCGTCGAGGGTGACACTCGCGCCGCGCGGCGTCGATGTCAGTTTAAGTTGCCCATCGGCCTCAATGAGCACCACGGTGCCGAGTGTGAGCGGCGTGCCGGCTGTCACTTTGAGCGTTTGTTGCCAGGGTTTGTAGCCGACGCGGGTCAGTTTCAACACCCGCCGTCCTTCGAGCAGCTCGCCGCTGTGGGGCGTAGTGCCAATGGGCTGCCCGTCGATGCTGATCACAGCGCCCGCCGGTTGAGTATCGATGCTGACATCAGCCCATGCGGGTGCCAGTACCGCCGTGAGACTTTGTTCTATGCCTTTGCCTTCGATGTCGAACTGTGTGACGTGGGGGCGATAGCGCGGCGCGCGAATCTCGACCTGACGCAGCCCGGCCGGGATGTCGTGCACCACGCCCGGTGCGTTGCCGAGCGCGGCGTTGTCGATCAGTACGGCGGCCGTCACGGCCGGCGTCAAGGCGATGCGCAGATGACCGGGCAGGCGTTCAAGGGTGATGTCGCGCGTCTGAATAGGCGTGTCGTCGACACCGATCGATGCGTCGAAATGTTTGTAGCCTGGCGCACTCGCGAACACGCGATGTTGACCCGGCCGCAACAACCAATGTTGACCGATGCGTGGCGCCAGCCACTCGGCGACATGGACCGTGGCGCCGGCCGGCGCGGTGACCAAGGTCACGCTGTGCGCAGTGAATACGAACCAGGCCGCGAGTGCCCACAGCGTCAGTGCGATACTCACCATCAACGGCAGCCAGGCAATCTCGACGCGCGGCAGCGCCGACCCACGCGGCGGTGGGCGAAACAGCTGCGGCCTGATCACCGCGCCAGCGGATGACGGTGGCGAGGCCGGCATGGATTGCGGCTTGGTCATGGCTGGCTCTGGAGCGTGATGGGTGGCGCGCTGGCGCCCGCTGCAATAGTGAATTCTATGCGCACATCCGCGCGGCCGTCGCGCTGGGCGAGGGCGCGATAATGGCCCGGCCTGAGTGCCAACGGATGTTGGGTGAAGCGCCCGAGCGCGCCGACACCATCGATCGAAACTTCGCTCTGACCATCGGATAACAGCGTGACATTCACCGCTTCGCGCGCCAGACGCAAGGCGGTGTCGAGCGCGACGATCTGCCCACGCAGGCGCGGGCCGGCCGGGTCGACTGTCGTGGCCGTCGCCAGGGCGCGCTTGGCGAGATCGCGCTGACCTTCGTCCACGAGCGCGAGCACATCGGTGGCCAGGCTGCTCAGTTGGGTGTCGAGTTGCGCGCGCTGTTCGGCGTCACGCTTGCCGTCGGCGGCAGCGCCGAGTTCGGCATCGAGCGCCAGTGCCGCGCCGTAGGCGCGTGCGGCTTCGCGCCAGGCTTCGCTGCGCACCGCGCGCGCGGCGCGTTGGAGATGGGTGCTAATGTCGGCGGCGGTGGCGCGGCGTTCGGTTTCGCGCTGCCCTTGTTGTACTTCGGCGGCCTGTGGCTTGAGCGCTGCGGCGCGCTTGAAGGCCCCACGCGCGCTATTGAAGTCGCCGTGTTCGAGCGCGACATGGCCGGCCGATAACGCCGTGCGAAAATCCCGTGCACGGGCACGGCGGTCGAGACGTGCCAGGCCCGCACTGACATTGACCGCGCGCGGGTCGAGCCGGGCGGCGTCGACGTAGGCCGCGCGCGCCTGGTCTTCTTCGCCCATCTGTTCGTAAGCCTCGGCCTGTTCGATCAGCGTGCGTACTCGATCGAGCGTGACGGCGCGTGCCTGTCCCAGGCTTGCGTCGCGCTGCGCGGGCCGGATGGCCAGCACTTGTCCAAAGGCGGCCGCGGCCTGTGCCGAGTTGCCCGCGGCCAGTGCGGTGTCGCCGTCCTTCAACAAGGCCGTGATCACCGCTGGCAACGCCGCCTCGACCCGCGCGGACTCGATCAACGCCGCGCGATAGGCATCCTGCGCGGCGTGAAAGCGCTGCTCGCGATAGGCCTTTTCGCCGGCCGCGATGTTTTCCTGCAAACGATGCAGACCGGCGCGATGCCAGCGCTCGACCTGCAGCGTTTGCAATTGCACGACACGCGCGAGGCTGGCGCGCAGCAGGATCTGCG
>JANMJF010000160.1:0-1879 GCA_031371245.1 Pseudomonadota bacterium
GGGTCACCGAGATAATTGACGGTGATCCAGATCGGCACTGTGCCGAGCAAGGCGAGGGCGGTGAAGGCCCACGCTGCGAAGAATTTACCGAGCACGCTGGCCGCCAGCGGCACCGGCAGGGTAAGCAGCAGTTCCAGCGTGCCGGCCTTGCGTTCTTCCGACCACAGCCGCATGGAGATGGCCGGGATCAGGAACATATACAGCCACGGATGGAACTGGAAGAAAGGTTCCAGATCGGCCTGGCCGCGCTCGTAGAAACCACCCATGTAGAAGGTTGCCACACCGGCCAGCACCAGGAAGATGACGATGAAGACGTAGGCGACCGGGGTGGCGAAATAGGCGCGCAATTCGCGCTTGAGTATCGTGGTCAAGCCGTTCATGTGCGATGCACCTCGCCACTCTCGGTCGCGGCGGTCGTCAAGTGTCGGAACACTTCGTCCAGATGGCCGCGTTCAACGAAGAAGCCCTGCACCTGACAACCGGCCTGCGCGAGGCTGCGTTGCAGGTCGTCGATGGACAGCGTTTGCTGCGTGCCACTGACGGTGATGCGCGCATCGTCGCCCTGCACGTGCACTTCGAGGTTGTGACCACTGCTCAGGCCCGCAATCACGCCGCATGCCTGTTCGCGCGCGGCGGCAGCAACGACGACGGTTAGTGCATTGTGATAACGCGAACGCTGCGCGAGTTCGAGTGGCGTGCCACTGAAAATCAAGCGCCCCTGATTGATGATGATGGCGCGTGTACACACCGCATCCACTTCTTCGAGGATGTGGGTGGAAATGACGATGGCCTTGTGCGGCGCCATGTCCTTGATCAACTCGCGCACTTCGTGTTTCTGGTTGGGGTCGAGACCATCAGTCGGTTCGTCCATGACCAGAATCTCGGGGTCGTGCAGGATGGCCTGCGCCAGGCCGACGCGGCGCTTGAAGCCCTTGGACAAGGTCTCGATGCGCTGATTGAGTACCGTCTCCAGATGAATCTTGCCGACCACCTCGGCGATCCGCGCGCGACGTTGCGCCGCTGGAATGCCACGAATGGCGGCGATGAAATCGAGAAAGCTGGCAGGTGTCATCTCACCGTAAGCGGGTGCGCCTTCTGGCACATAGCCGAGCCGTGCCTTGGCCGCGAGCGGCGACTTCTCAATGTCGAAACCGGCGATCGAGACCTGGCCGGCGCTGGGTGAGAGAAAGCCGGTGATCATCTTCATGGTGGTCGATTTGCCGGCACCGTTGGGGCCGAGAAATCCCAACACCTCGCCGCGAGTGACGGTGAGCGAGATATCGCTGACCGCCTGCAGGGCGCCGAAATTCTTGCTCAAACCTTTGACTTCAATCAAGGTTTCCATGCCATAGGCCTCTATTTTGTACGGCCGGCAGGGCGCTCACGAACTGTTACGCCGCCGCCCTTCGGCAAGCGGTTCGCGGGCTCGGGTCCCTGGCGGTATGCGGGGTGCATGGGATTGCGTGGCTGCGTGAGCGCGGCCTCGTCGCGATCATCTGCGCCCCTGCGGTGGGCGCGAGAGTGTTCCACATGGCCCTCAAATGCGTCAACCGAAAGCCAGACCGATGCGCAGCGTCGAAGTTTCATCGCGCGTACTCACCACTTAACGCTCGCCGGTCTCGTGTGCTTCAAATGCGGTGGGCGCAGCAGTATTCTCTGCGCCCACTCATTCGCTCTCGCGAGCCCGCCGCCCATGGAATATCCCGAGTCTTACGACGCAATCGTGATCGGCGGCGGTCACGCCGGTACCGAAGCGGCCTTGGCCGCTGCACGCATGGGGGCACGCACGCTGTTGCTCACGCAAAACATCGAAACCCTCGGTCAGATGTCCTGCAATCCGGCCATCGGTGGCATCGGCAAGGGTCATCTGGTCAAGGAA
>JANMJF010000181.1:0-9250 GCA_031371245.1 Pseudomonadota bacterium
GGGAACCACATCATTACGCGTTCGTTCTCACCGATGCGCTTGCCGCCAAGTTCGGTGTCCGTGGTCGGTGTGCGCATGAGTGAAATCACCGGGTCCGACCAGCGCACTATCTCCTCGGTGGCGAGACGCAGGCGGCGCGGATCTTCGCGCAGCAGGGCCATCTGTTTTGGATTTTCGAGCAAGGCAAGTACACCGCCGGAGAAGGCATTCCGCGTGGTCTCGAAACCGGCCAGAATGATTTGCACAGCGTTGTAGGTCACCATGCTCGGTGAGAGGAGTTGGTCGTCGATGGTGGCATTCGCCAGCGCGGTCAGGGGATCGGAAAACGGGCAGCCACGTCGCTCGGACGAACGCTGCATGCCGTAAGCATACAGGTGCCGAAAGCCATGGATCACGGTTTCAGCAACCGTGCCCACCTGGTATTCGGGATCAGACCCACCGATCGCCATCTTGCCCCACGACAGCATGTCGTCCCAATCCGTAGCCGGCAGGGCGAGAATGTCGCAGATCACCGCCATCGGAATACGCACCGCGAGATCCGACACCAGATCGATCTCGCCGTGTTGCGGCAACTGGTCGAAGATTTCCGCTATCAGGGTCTTGGTGCGCGCTTCGCCGTCAGCCAAGGCCTTGGGCAAAAAGGGCGTGGAGATCACTTTCCGCACGGCGGTATGCCGTGGCGGATCGATCATCGCGACATTCTGGCCCACGCCCCAAGCCTCGGCGGCGATGGCGGCCATGGCATCGTCGATCACCGGGAACACGCCTTCGCGTTCCGAGCTGAACAAGCCGGGCTCGTTGAGGATGGTCTTGATGTCTGCGTGACGAAAAACAGACCAGTAACCGCGCCCATCGGGACTCGCGGTCCAATGCACCGGGTCTTCGACGCGCATGCGATCGAACAGGCGATAGTGTTCGCCGGTGGCAAAGAACGCAGGGTCATTCAATTGTTCGTCAACGTGCATGATGGCGTCCTCTTCACAGACAGCGCTCGAGCGGACTCGAGCACGAGCAAATTCGCGTGAACGTTGGGATGGTCACACACGGCCATACCTCGATCAAGTTTCGTGCGCTGCCCTACCGGCACAGTGGCTGCGCCTGATCGAAATGACGCGGGCCGGGATCGCTCAGATGGTTTCGATTGCCGAGCAATTTTCGAGACGTGGCCCAAGCGTGTTGCTTGCAGACTATCCTAGCCATTCAACATCCAAGGAATTCCCATGCCCATACTCGACAATGTGGTCGCCATCATCGCTGGCGCCAGTTCCGGCATCGGCTATGCGACCGCCGAGCTGTTTGCCCGTGAAGGTGCAAAACTGGTGGTAGGCGCGCGCCGCAAGGCGGCGCTCGATCAGCTGGTAGCAGCCATCGTCAATGATGGCGGACAAGCGGTCGCGCTGGCCGGTGACGTGGCCGACGAGGCCTATGCGCAAGCGCTGGTCGCCCTGGCCCTGGAGCGTTTCGGCGGTCTCGATGTGGCCTTCAACAATGCGGGCGTCATCGCGCCCATGGGTGCCACCACCGATATCGCACTGGCCGATTGGCGGCGCACCCTCGACACCAATCTGACCAGCGCGTTTCTGGCCGCCAAGTATCAGATACCGGCGATGGTGGCGCGCGGCGGCGGCTCGCTGATCTTCACCTCAAGCTTTGTCGGCTATACGGTGTCCTTTCCTGGCATTGCGGCGTACTCAGCAAGTAAATCGGGGCTGATTGGACTCACGCAGTCACTGGCCGTCGAGTTCGCGCAACAAAAAGTGCGTGTCAACGCCTTGCTGCCGGGCGCGACCGATACGGCGATGTACCGCGAAATGAACGATACCGCCGAGTCCCGCGAGTTCATCACCAGCCTCTATCCCATGCGCCGCATCGCGACGCCGGCGGAAATGGCAAAATCGGTGTTATACCTCGCTTCGGACGCATCGACGTTCACCACCGGCACGGCCTTGCTGGTCGAAGGCGGGATTTCCATCAATCGCACTTGAGCGACGCGGGCATCAAACCCGCAGGCAAATGCCAACGGGACACACGCCATGACTTTGCCGTTGTTCGAAACCGAGCCGCGCCAGTGTCTGGGGCCTGGCGCCTGGCTGCTGCGCGGTTTTGCTGAGCACGATGCCGTCAGTTTGCTCGATGGCCTGCACGCCGTCGTCGCTGCGGCGCCACTGCGCAATATGGTGACCCCCGGTGGTCAGCGTATGTCAGTCGCCATGAGCAATTGCGGCGCGCTCGGTTGGGTGTCCGACCGTCGCGGCTACCGCTACGTCAGCCATGACCCCGAGCGTGGTCTGCGCTGGCCGCTGATGCCGGCCGGCTTCCTCAGCCTGGCAGGCCGTGCGGCAGACGCCGCAGGTTTCGCCGATTTCGTGCCCGATGCCTGCCTCATCAATCGCTACAGCGCTGGCGACAAGTTGAGCCTGCACCAGGACAAAGACGAGCGCGACTTCAGCCAGCCCATCGTATCGGTGTCCTTGGGTATCCCCGCGGTGTTTTTGTTCGGCGGAGCAGCACGACAGGACCAGGCCCGCGCCTTAGCGGTCACCCACGGCGATGTCGTGGTGTGGGGCGGTCCATCGCGCTTGAACTATCACGGCGTCGTGGCCTTACGGCCCGATCGACACGCGCTCACCGCGGACTATCGTTTCAATCTGACTTTTCGCAAGGCCGGTTGACAGCGCAAGGAATCGATTCGAAATCGCTAGTTTCCCGGCTGCCGACAGCACATGACGTCGACCACCCTGTAGAACTACAGCAGCAAAGGTCGATCGGACAGCTCGTTGCGCCCGGCGTCGTGCGCCGGAAAAATGCTGATCAAATGCCGGCTGACTGCCTGAATACCGCTGACCACACCCGCTTCATAGTTCGACACTTGGAAAGCGGCTTCCATGGTGCGGCAGATCTCGTCCCATTCCACCTGCGGGACTTTGGCGCTGATACCGCGATCGGCGACGATTTCGACATCACGGTCCGCCAACAGGAGGTAGATCAAGACGCCGTTGTTGTATTCGGTGTCCCACACGCGCAACTGTGCGAACACTTCGATGGCGCGTTCGCGCGGTGTCTGTCCACACCATAACGGCACGCCATCCAGCGCACCTTCGACCACAAAACGAATCTCGCCGACGTGCGCGCGTTCGCTGGCCTGAATAGTGGTTTCGATAGCTTGCAGTGCAGTCAGGGGGAAAAATTTCTGGACCCGACCTTTAGTCATCGCCCAATGTCGGCACAGGCGTCGCAAGTTCATCGTTACCACCGCCCCGATGCGCCGCCGCCGCCAAAGCCCCCACCACCACCGCTGAAGCCGCCGCCCCGCCCACCAAAGCTCCCGCCGGACCCGAAGCCGCCACCGCCGCCCAAGCCACGCCCCGTCATGCCGCCCATGAGCGTGAACAGGGACGCGACCACACCGATCACTGCGGCTAGCACCAGACCACCGACAAAAAACCACGCGACCAGAGTGATCAGCCCGCCGGTGACAAACGCGCCAGGCAAGCGGCCGAATATCCCACGCGCCAGCTCACCGACCACCAAGGTGACAATGAAAATGATAGGGAAGTAGCGCTGAATACTCGCCACACCAGCCGCTGGCTGCATGATGGGTGCTGGTAGGGGTTCGCCCTGCGCAACTTTCATCATCTGCTCGACGCCGGCGGCAATGCCACCGTAGAAATCGTTCTGCTTGAAGCGCGGCACGATGATCTCGCTGATGATGCGCTTGCTGGTGGCGTCGTTCAGTACCCCCTCCAGACCGTAACCGACCTCGATGCGCAGCGCGTGATCGTCCTTGGCGATCAGCAGCAGGGCGCCGTCATCGATCTTGGCGCGTCCGATGCGCCACTGTTCGGCAACACGTAAGGAATATTGTTCGATGGTTTCTGGTTCCGTAGTAGTAACAATCAGCACCACGATCTGACTGCCCTTGCGCGCTTCAAAGGCTTGCAGGCTCTGCTCCAAGCTCACCCGCTGGGAGTCAGTGAGCGTCGCGCTCAGATCGGTGACGCGGGCCTTGAGGGCCGGCACGGCCTGCTCTGCCGCCGCACCGCCCATCCAGCCTAGGGCGAACGCCAGGAACAGCGCTCTGATCACGACCCTATCCATGCTGGCTATGGCCCAGTGCCCGGCCCTGCGCTCGGCGCGGCGGCAGGCGCGGTGCCGAACTCAACGGTCGGTGCCTTGGCGATTGCCGCTTCGTTTTCCACGGTGAAATTGGGCTTGGTCTTATAGCCAAAGGCCAGCGCCATCAGATTGGTCGGGAACGAGCGCACCGTGACGTTGTAGTCCTGTACGGATTTTATAAAGCGATTGCGCGCGACCGCGATGCGGTTCTCCGTGCCCTCGAGCTGGGCTTGCAGATCGCGAAAATTGGCGTCGGATTTCAACTGTGGGTAATTCTCGCTAACCACCAGCAAACGTGACAGCGCACTGGAGAGTTCGCCCTGGGCAGCCTGAAACTTGGCGAAGGCCGCTGGATCGTTGACCAGCTCGGGCGTCGCCTGAATGCCACCAACCCGCGCACGGGCATTGGTCACCCCCAGCAGTACGTCTTTTTCCTGGGCGGCGAAACCCTTGACGGTATTGACCAGATTCGGAATCAGATCAGCACGTCGTTGATACTGATTGACGACCTCCGACCAGCTCGATTTGGTCTGCTCGTCGGTACTCTGCAAGGTGTTGTAACCGCAACCACTGAGGCTCAGTGATGCCAGCAACAACAGGGCCGACCAGATATTACGCATGGGAGATCTCCACTGGGTTGTGCGCGGGACGATATTCGTCTGCTCTTAGCTGGGGGTGTCGCCCGCCGTTTACAACGGCAGAACGCCGATATTCAATGAATTCTGGCCGCCTGATTTTCTGCCACTGGCTCGCCTGTCGTCGAGTCGCCGTGCCTGGATGGACGCGAAGCGGCGATGGGCTGGCATCCCCCGCCCGCCGTGGGTCAGTTCCCCGACCAGTACAGCAGCAGCAGACTGGCACCGACCGCCAGCGACCACCCTTCGAAGCACCAGCGCAGCGCGGCCGGCGCGTGCCGCAATTCCATGAACTCAAGATACACCGCGCGCAGCTTGATGAAGGCGATGACGATCACAGCCAGCGTGGCCAGGCGATAGTCGCTGCCAAAGCCGAAGCCGTGACCGAATTCCCACGACAATCCAGTCGCGCCGACCAGCAGCAGCCAGACCGCAGTAGCGCGGTGAAAAAGTAGTTGCCTCATGGTCCTAACGCAGCATGTAGACGAGGGCAAAGAGCAGGATCCAGAGGATATCGACCATATGCCAGAAGCTCGCGCCGCTTTCGACAGCGCTGAGATGGGCATCGATGTCCGTCGCGCTGCGCAGCCGCTGCCAGAGGTAGGCGAGCACCGTCATGCCAATCGTGACATGCAGCAGATGAATGCCCGTCAGCAGATAGTAATACATGAAAAAATCATTGCTGGTGATGGTGTGGCCGGCGCGCAGCTTTTCGCCGTACTCGAAATACTTCACGACCATGAAACCGACACCACAGGCAAAAGCAGCGACCAGCAGCCCGCGCGCCAGCGCCGCGCGGTGCGCACGGACCGCTTCGACAGCGTGCACGACGAACCAGGAACTGGTCAGCAGGAGCAGGGTGTTGAGCGCGCCTAAGCTCTGATTGAGGCTTAGCTGCGCGCTCGCAAACAGTGGCAGGTCTGCTGCGCGGTAATAAACAAAAACCGCGAACAGGAGGGCGAAGACCAGCATGTCGCCGAGGATGAAAACCCACACGCCGGCTTCGCCAGGTATGCGCTCGCCGGCCTGGGCCGCTACCACGTCCGCCATCGGCTGTGTACCCGGCGCTAAGCTGGGCGCGCCGACGCAGCCTGCGCGAGGATGCCCTTGCGCAGGAACATGAACATCAGCATATACCAGGCGAAAAACACCACGAACGGCACCCAGAACGCAAACAGTCCGTTCCACGCAAATGGGCCGGTCTTGAAGAAGGTCAGCAGACCGCCCGGCACGAACAATACCGCGACCCAGAAGTTGAAGAAGCCGACCCAGCGCGGAAAGACCGGCTGCACGCTCTTGTCACCCAGAATCGCAAAACCGATGGCGAAGTTCTGCACGATAAACGTGGTGAATGGCATGAGGAACAACAACCAACCACAATCATTCATCAACGCGATGAGTTCCGGCGAGCGCTCTGGGCGGAAGGCCGCCACGCTCCACAGCAAACAGGGCACGATGAAGAACACCACCCCGACCGCCCCGCTCGCGAGCTGCAGGTAGGTAAGAATGGACGGCGCGTCTTCCATGCGTTTCATCTGCACGGCAATCACTGCCGTGAAGGGCAGGATCAAGCCCGACGATCCCATCATGACCAGTAGACCGAAACGGATCTGGTTGGTGTTTTGACCATACATGGCCGCCACGTCGATCGCACTCATGGTGGGTGACGGCGGTGGCATGAAGTGGGTGAGTGGCCAGAATCCAAGCGTAAAAAAGATCGCAAAAGCGACGCCGCTCCAGGCACACAACAATTGGTTTCTGGTATTCACGCTTCCCCCTCCCCGGTTTGGCGAATTTTATGTGATGTGCATCGAGGCGATGCGCGGGCAAGCATGGCACAGCGGCCCGGCTGGCGGAAGGCTCCTAACCCTCGTCGTCGTTCAGGAACGCGGCGTTCGCCGCCAGCTTCGCACGCGTGCCTTCGGGGTCCAGCGCTGAAGCCTTGTCGAGCTCGCTTATCTCGGCGGGTACGAACCAATGCAGACGCTCAGGTTCGTCGTGATAGGAAGCCCACACGGCCTTGGCGACTTCCTGCGGTGCGATCAGACGGAACATGCCGCTGGCCGCCGCGTTGTTACGCAGCGCATCGGGAATGAGCGGCGTGTCGATGAGACCCGGCAAGGTGTCGGCGACCCTTACGCCGTAGCGTGCAAACTCGGTCGACAAGGCTTCGGTCAGGCCTTTCACCGCATGCTTGGTGGCGGAATACACCGCGATGCCGGGCATACCGAAGGTCGCCGACGATGACGACGTGGTGAAGCACAGTGAATTGGGGGTAGCCTTCAACAGCGGCGCGGCCAGATGAATGCCGTTCAACACGCCAATGAAGTTAACGTTGACGACTGCCATGATGTCTTCGAAGGATTGTTGATCGAACAAGCCACCCTTGCCGATGCCGGCATTGTTGAACAACAGGTCGAGGCGCCCGCCGCTGGCGCTAGCGAATTCAGCAAGCGCCTGCCGATAATCCTCGCGATCGACCACATCGAGACGCCGCACTATGCAATGGGCCGCGCCGAGTTCCCTGCGCAGTGCGGTGAGGCCCGCCATATTTACGTCATAACCACCGACGAACCATCCGCCGGCGGCAAACAGACGCGCCGTGGCGAGGCCCATGCCACTCGCCGCGCCAGTGATGAAAATGCATTTTCTGCTGCCTGCTGTCGTCATAGGGGTACTCACTGAGGTCGATGGACACTGGCCCTCTGTGGGGCGGACGAGTATAGCGAGGTCTTGCAAGGCGGCACAAAAAGGCTGGCGATGCCTTACCAGTCAAACAGCTAAACTGCCTCGACCGCCATGCCAGACACTGCCACCAAACGTTATCTGCCGTGGGTCGTTGCGACCGCGTTGTTCATGGAGCAGCTCGACTCCACTATCGTCAATACCGGTATTCCCGCGATGGCGACGAGTCTGGGCGTGACGCCCTTAAGCCTGAAGGCGGTCGTCACCAGTTACACCTTGAGTCTCGCGGTGTGTATTCCTTTGAGCGGCTGGCTAGCCGAGCGCTTCGGCAGCCGACGCGTATTTTTGTCGGCCCTGGCCCTGTTCACTTTGTCATCGGTGCTGTGCGGACTGGCGGTCAACGCCGACATGCTGGTCGCTGCGCGCATACCGCAAGGCATCGCCGCAGCGATGATGATGCCGGTCGGGCGCGTGGCTATCGTGCGTACCTTTCCCAAGGCCGAACTCTTGCGCGCGATGAATTTCGTCATCATCCCCGCCCTGCTGGGGCCGCTGCTGGGACCGACGGTCGGCGGCCTGATCGTGCATTGGGCGAGCTGGCGCGAGATCTTCTTCGTCAACTTACCGGTCGGTCTCGCCGCCTGGTGGTTTGGTCACCGACACATGCCTGACTACCATGGCGATGCTTCGCGGCCACTTGATCTACGCGGGCTGCTGTTGTTCGGCAGCGGCGCGGCGCTGCTGTCGTGGTTGCTGGAGATCTTCGGCGCGCATCAATTGAATGGACCGCAGGCGTTCACCGTGTTGCTGATCTCGCTCGCGCTGCTGGCTGCCTATGGCCTGCATGCACGGCGCAGGCCCTATCCATTGCTGCGGCTCGCGCTTTTTCGCACTCGCACTTTTCGGGTGGCGGTGCTGGGCGGTTTCGTGACTCGCTTAGGCGTGGGTGGCGTGCCCTTACTGCTGCCCCTGCTGTTCCAACTCGGGCTCGGTCTGCCAGCCTGGCAATCGGGATTGTTAATGATGCCAGCGGCGGCCGCCGCCATGGCTATGAAGGTCATCTCGTCGGCTGTGCTGCGTCGTTTCGGTTATCGCCAGGTGCTGGTGGTCAATACCGTGCTGGTAGCGGTGACGATGGCGGCCTTTGCGCGCGTCACCACCGCGACGCCTATCAGCGCCATCGTCGCCCTCGGCCTCACTCTAGGCCTGTTCAATTCCTTGCAGTTCTCGAGTATGAATTCCATGGCCTATGCCGACATCGACGAGCGCGATGTGAGCATGGCCAGCACCGTCGCGAGCACGCTGCAACAGATGTCGCTCAGCTTCGGGCTGGCCTGCGGATCACTGGTCACGGCTTACTACCTGGCCGATCTGCCGCAGACCGATCGAGTGGTGGTGACGAATGCGCTGCACCATGCGTTTCTGACGCTGGCAGGCTTGACCTTGCTATCGTCGCTGTCGTTCTGGGGTTTGCGCGCAGGGGATGGGCACAATGTGAGTCGCGGCGCGCAATAGTCCGGGCGGCGCCAGTCCGCCCTCGCCTATACCAATGGGGGTGCCGCAGCCCCGTCGGGCGGCGTCTATCGCCGTCGAGTCAATGGCGCGACAATCCTCTCAACCCGAATCGCAACTCCCGAGGAACCCGGCATGTCTCAACCTGCGGCCAACCAGCACTCTGGCAACATCATTCCCAGCATTGAGGAACTCGGCTTCGACCCGCAGGCCCTGCGCCGCAAATACGATGCCGAGCGCATCAAACGCCTGCGCCCTGACGCGACTGCGCAATACCAGGATGTGACTGGCGGTCTTGCCAA
>JANMJF010000201.1:0-3419 GCA_031371245.1 Pseudomonadota bacterium
CGCGCCTGACGGATGCGTCCGCTGAGTGGGTGCTCGTATTCGATCACGCTGTGGTTATAGCTGACACGGGGGTCGGCGGCCACTTCATCAAGCCGATTGACCTTGGCGCAGGGTACATCGGCCTTTTCGAGTTGCGCGACCAGATCCAGGGCTGAAAACCGCTTCGCGGCGGCTTTGAATTCGACCAGCATCTGGGCGTAGTTGGCGAAGCGCAAAGTCAGGGACGTGAAGCGCGGGTCGTCCAATAAGTGTTCGAGTGCGAGCACGCGGCAGGCACCGGCAAATTCGCCGTCGCCGACGATGATCATCGTGATGAAACCATCGGTGGTTGCCAGCAGTTCATAGAACGAGGCGATCAGCGGCTTGGGTGTGAAACCCTCGCTGCCGACGAAACTATCGTTCCAGAACACTTCCGGCCACAGGAAAGCGAGACTCGCGTCGAGCATCGAGAGTTCGACATGATGACCGCGCACGCTGCCGCGCGCACGGGCGAACAGCGCCGATGAGATGGCCTGGGCGGCGGTCAACGCGGCGACCTTGTCGCTGGCGATGGTCTTCATCAACACCGGATCGCCGTCAACGCCCTGG
The DNA here is from genome assembly GCA_031371245.1 of Pseudomonadota bacterium. Taxonomy (GTDB): domain Bacteria; phylum Pseudomonadota; class Gammaproteobacteria; genus JADJYF01. The sequence goes on from JANMJF010000201.1 coordinate 589, forward strand.
GCGGCGGCGAATCCTGCGACGCTTTGTATGATCGGATCGTAGACGCGTTGATGGGCAGCCGGCCCGGTCGCGCCGAAGCCGGAGATCGAGACATAGATGAGATCGGGATTGATGCGATGCAGGTCTTGGTAGCCGTAACCTGCGCGATCCAGTGCACCCGGCCGCGAGTTCTGCACGAAGACATCGCTGGTCTCGATGAGCTTATACAGGGTCGGCCGCAGCGCCGCGTTCTTCAGATCAACCGCCATGGAGCGCTTGTTGCGATTCATATAGGCGTTGTAGGCCGACATGCCGCCGCGCACGCCGCCGACATGTCGCGAAGGATCGCCGGCACCGACCGTTTCAAAACGAATGACGTCGGCGCCCTGGTCGGCCAACATGCCGGTCGCCATCGGCCCCGAGGCATTGGTGGTGACGTCGATAATTCTTATGCCCTGCATTGGCTCCATGGAAACCCCCTTGATAGCGGTGATTGAACACGAGGCGCGGCGGCACCTCGCCTGGATTGTACGGGCTGCGCGCGGCGATGGCAGGTCACCCGATCGAGCGTATAGGGCCCGCAGCAAGACCGATCTGAACGCATGGGACGACGCTTTGCCCGCTTTGGGTTTGTCACGCAGTCGTACGCGCGCTTACTATTCGCTTCCGGCTTCGCCGCCGCCGAGGGCGGCACCGGCGATCCGCCCTTCAGCCAGGAACGCCATGACCAGCCTCGTATTCAATCCGACCCTACGCGAGGTCCAACAGGATCCCTATCCCTGGTATCGCCGCCTGCGCGACGAGGCGCCGGTGTATCGCATTCCGGCCCTGAACGCCTACGGTCTGTTCCGCTACGACGACTGCAAGCACACTTTTCTGCATCCCGAGACCTATTCGGCGCGCGACTTCATCACCCAGGCCTTTGGCGATCTGGACCCAGTGCCGGAAACGGCCTCGCTGATCGCCATGGACCCGCCCGCGCACACGCCGCTGCGCAGACTCGCCGGCCAGGCCTTCTCGCCCTCGGTGACGCGTGGCTTGGAGCCGCGCATCAAGGCCATCGTCACGGCGCTGCTCGACGAGATCATGGCGCGTGGTCGCGAGTTCGATTTTGTCGCCGACTTCGCCGCCTACGTGCCGGTCAGCGTCACCGCCGAGTTGCTCGGGGTGGACAGCAGCCAACGCGAGAACTTCAAGATCTGGACAGCCGATCTATTGAACGCCGCCAATCGCGCCACGTTGAGTCCCGCCGATGTCGAACGCATCCGCGCCAGCGTCGCCGAACTGCGCGCCTATCTCGCCAAGACCATTGCCGAGCGGCGTGTCAACCCAGGCGACGATTTTATCTCGCTGCTGGTCAAAGCCGAGGAAGACGGCGACGTGCTGAGCTCCATTCAGGTCTTGAGCATCGCGGTGCTGACCCATTTCGGCGGCTCGGAAACGCCTTCGCACATGATCAGCAGCGCGCTGATTGCGCTGTGTGAAAATCCCGATGCCATGCAGCTGCTGCGCGCGCAGCCAAACTTGAGCACGAATGTGATCGAGGAAACGCTGCGCTACTGGTCGCCGGTCAATCTGGTATTCCAGACTGCTGCGCACGATGTCGAGCTGTATGGCGTCAGCATCCCGGCGGGTGCCTATGTGCTGTCCTATATCAGTTCCGCCAATCGCGATGAGCGCCGCTTCAATGACCCAGACCGCTTCGACATTCAGCGCGACGCCCACCATCACTTGTCCTTCGCCCACGGCCCCCATTACTGCCCGGGTGCGGCGCTCGGCAAACGCATGGGTGCGATTGCGCTGGAAGCAGTGATGGAGCGCATGCCGAACCTGCATCGCCTCGATATCAATACCGACTGGCTGGCCTCGTTGTGGGTGCGCGGTGCGCGCACCTTGCCGGTCGCTTACTGAGGTTTAAACGCGACCATGAGCACCCCCATCCAGCCCACGTTATTAATTCATGGCGGCACGGTCATCGATGGCCTCGGCAAGCCACCACGCCGTGCCGACGTGCTGCTGGCCGGCGAGCGCATCATCGCCGTTGAGGCCGGCTTACAGCTCAGCACCGCGCCGCAAGTGCCACGCATCAATGCCAGCGGGCTGACCGTCATGCCCGGCCTCATCGACGCCCATTGCCATATCAGTTTCGACGAACCGAATTCCAACGACGAGTTGTTCTTCCATCGTCGCGAAGGACTGGCTGCGATCATCGCCGCCGCCAATGTCAGCAAGCTGCTGGCGGCCGGCGTGACCGGTTTCTTCGATGCCGATTCACTGTGGGAAATCGGCGTCGATCTGCGTGATGCGATCGAAGCCGGCATCGTGCGCGGGCCGCGCATGCGAACCGGCGGTAATGCACTGCTGACCTCGGTCGGCGGCACCGCCGGGCGTCTTATTCCCGATGAAGGCCGGCGCGGTTATGGCGTGGTGGTTAACGGGCGCGACGACATCGTGCGCGAGGTGCGCCGTCAGATAAAAATCGGTGTGGACTGGATCAAAGTACATGTCACCGGCCTCACCCCACGCCAAAAGACCAAAGGTGAAGTGCAGGTCTGGACCTTGGATGAAATGAAGCTGGTGTGCGACACCGCCCATGAACTCGGCACACCGGTGGTTGGCCATTGTCGTGGTGCGAGCAGTACACGTGATGCGGCACTGGCCGGCTTCGACATGATTCTGCATGCGACCTATATGGACGAAGCAGCCTTGGCGGCGGTGGTCGATAAGCGCGTACCCATCGTGCCGACCTTCACCTTTCAGGCCAACCTCGCCGATTACGGCGCGGCGGTCGGCGCCTCGGAAGGCATACGCAAGCTGTTCCAGAAAGAAATCACCGACAGCGCCGTGATGTT
>JANMJF010000205.1:0-2617 GCA_031371245.1 Pseudomonadota bacterium
CAGGATGGTGTTGAAATCGGCGTCGGTGTTGAACAGCGACCGCTGCCACAGCACGAAGGCGAAGATCGAAAAGCCCAAGGTCGCGAACAGGCGCGCATCAACCCGATTGATGTTCTTGCCCACCCACGGCGTGACCACCAGTGCCAGTATTCCGACCGGTGCCATAGCCAGCCCGGCCATGGTCGGGGTATAGCCCATGTGTTGTTGCAACCAGGCCGGCAACAACACCAGATTACCGAAGAAGGCGCTGTAGCCGAGCGAAATGGTCACCGTCGCGACGGCGAAATTGCGGTTGCTGAACAGGCTCAAGTCGACGACCGGATGATCGTCCGTCAGTTCCCAGATCAGGAAGGCCGCCAAGCCGACCACCGCGACGATCGCCAAGGTGATGATCTGGCGCGACTCGAACCAATCCAGTTCCTTGCCCTTGTCGAGCATGACCTGGAAGGCGCCTATCCACACCACCAGCAAGACCAGGCCGACGACATCGACCGGCAGACGCCGTGTCGGCGATTCGCGATCGCGATACAGCCACCAGGTGGCGGCCGCCGCCAGCAAGCCGACCGGCACATTGATGTAGAAGATCCAGGCCCAGTAAATGTTATCGGTGATCAGGCCGCCGAGCACCGGCCCGACGACCGGCCCGACCAGCGAGGTCATGGTCCAGATCGCAAGCGCGGTGCCGGATTTCTCACGCGGATAGCTGCCGAGCATGAGTGCCTGGGAAAGCGGGATCATGGGGCCGGCCACCGCGCCCTGTAGTACGCGCAACAGGATCAACTGATTGATGCTGGTGGCCAGGCCACACAACCACGAAACGACGGTGAACAGCAGCACACTGATGGTGAACAATCGCACCGCACCGAAGCGCTGGGCGAGCCAACCGGTCATGGGCAGCGCAATGCCACTGGCCACCGCGAACGAGGTGATGACCCAGGTGCCCTGGTGGGGTGCCACGCCCAATGAGCCTGAGATGGCCGGAATTGACACGTTGGCGATGGAAGTGTCGAGCACGTTCATGAAGGTCGCTGAGGACAGCGCGACGCTGCCGAGCAGCAACTTCATGCCGGTCAATGGCGGCGGCCCAGCCGCGATGATCGGCGGCGGCGCGTCGTCCAACGCCGTGTCAACGGCGGTGCTGCTCATGGCGGCGCGTTCAGGGCCGCGCCGCCACGCCGTCGCTGTGTTTGCCACTGTTGCGCGCGATGATCTCGGCAATACGCAAGTCAGCCGCCCGGGTCAGGTCGTCAAAGATATGGGTACGGCTGCGCTCGGCGTCGGCTGCCACTGCTTCGCGCAATTGCGGGCCGCTGCTGTCACGGACTTCGACGTTGACCGCCATCGACAAGCCGGTACGCAATGGATGCGCCTGCAGCTCGGCGCCGTCGAGTTCGATGCGCACCGGTACGCGTTGCACGATCTTGATCCAGTTGCCGGTGGCGTTCTGGGCCGGTAACAGTGCAAATGCCGAGCCGGTGCCGGCGCCGAAGCCGACCACACGGCCGTGGTATTCGACCGCGTCGCCATACATATCGGCCTGCATGCGCGCCGGTTGGCCAATGCGCATATTGCGCAACTGCACTTCCTTAAAATTGGCGTCCACCCATACGTGCTCCAGCGGCACCACCGACAACAGATTGCTGCCTGGCGCCACGCGCTGACCAACCTGCACCGCGCGCTTGGCGATGTCGCCGTCGACCGGCGCGAGAATACGTGTGCGTGACCACGCCAGGTAAGCCTCGCGTACACGCGACGCGGCACGTTGCACTTCTGGATGTTCCTCGAGCGCGACGCCATCGGTCATGACCTGATTGGCGCTGAGCCTTTGCTGGGCAGCAGTAATAGCAGCCACGGCGGTATTACGCGCCGCTTCGGCGGTGGCGAGCGCGGCCTGCGCATGTTTGAGTTCTTCCTGGCCAACCGCGCCAGACACCACCAGCGCGGCCCGCGTATCAAGATCGCTCTGGGCCTTATCGGCATCGGCCTGCGCGCGTTTTAATTCGGCGCGGCGCACGGCAATGTCGGCCGCGAGGGTTTCGTTACCGGCATAGACACTACGCACCTGGCGCAAGGTGCGCGCCAGTTCGGCCTCGGCCTGCTGCAAGACGATTTCCGCGTCGGCGCGATCGAGCTGCACAAGTAACTGGCCACTGTTGACGCGGTCGGTGTCGCGTACCGCCACCGCCACGACCGTGCCCGTCACCTGCGGCGTGACCGCGATGACATTGGCCGACACATAGGCATCGTCGGTGTGTTCGAAGAAGCGCGCGATCAGCCAGTAATAGGCACCACCGCCGGCAGCGGCAAGCAGGCACAAGACGAATAGCAAGCCGAGCAAGGGTCTGCGCTTGGCGCGAGGTATAGGCGTGGGAGCAGGTGCGGACATGGGGCGAAGGCTTCCGGTCAGTTGCTGGCAGTCATGGTGGCGGCGTCGAAGCCACCGCCGAGCGCGCGATTCAATTCGACATTCAATAGCAGTGCGCGGGCTTTGAGCGCGGTGGCAGCGCGCCGTTGCGCCAACACCTCGGACTCGGTCGCGAGCACGGTCAGATAGCCGGTCAGCCCGGCCTTATAACGTTGCACAGCGATATCGTAAGCGCTCTCGGCCGAGGCCTGC
>JANMJF010000218.1:0-5018 GCA_031371245.1 Pseudomonadota bacterium
GCTATGGGCGGTTGTTCCAGCCCGTTCAGCCGCGTCGGCGACACGTGCCTTCAAATCGTCCGGCAATCGTATAGTTGTAGTGGACATGATGGGTCCCTCAAGGCGAGGTTCGAAAAGTAGCACATGAGTGCTACATAGAGAAAGTTCGAGAGCCCTAGATATCGCTTCCAGCGGGGCGGAGTAAGGTATCTATTATTTCTTTAACGCCGTTAAATCCGTTGCCACAATTTTGCCACAGTGCGAACGCAAACCAGTGGGACTTAACGTGATGCGACGTGAAGCTATGTGACTGTTTTATTTTGTATTACGATGTAACTCGTTGAACCGCAAAGGGTGTGAAATCGCCTTTGGGAGGCAGGGGTCGCAAGTTCGAATCCTGTCACCCCGACCATTTAATTCAACGCGTTAATCTCCTTCTCGCTTTTCTCAGAAACCGCACCGTGACCAAAACGTGACTCGGCATCCAGGACCGAGACTGCCGCCTTTTTGAGCGAACACCCAACCAGCATTCGGGCAGTACTCACGCCGAAATTGCCCGCGACGTCTCAGTGCAGCCTTAGCGGTTTCATTTAAAGGAACGCTTCCCAGCTTTCCGTTCTTTTGATGAATGCCCTGGAGGTAGATCAGTCCTTCCTTGAGATCTACGCGTCCCCATTCCAACCCCAGACTCTCGCCGCGACGCATACCGGTGTGCAGGGCGATTTCGAGAAAGTCGCGAAGCTATTTAGCTCTTGGCACTGATCTGCCCGCTCATCCGCTACCATCCCGTCATCGTCGCCCACGCAGCAGCGACCGTCGCCGTGATGAGCGATGGGCGTTTGTCCTTGGGTGTCGGCGCGGGCGAGCGATTGAACGAACATGTCGTCGGCATGCGCTGGCCATCGCTGCCCGAACGACACTGCCCGATACGCCGATCCCGTTGATAGTAGGCGTCGGCGAACCCAAGGGCGTGCGTATGCCGGCCGAGAAAGCCGACGGCATCATGGTCTCCGTGCCCAAGCCTAAGCTGGCCGCCGACTACCGCGCGCGGGCCACCACGCCAGGACGGTCTATGCCGAGACCCTGGCCGCCTATGCAACGACACCGGCACAGGCCTTGGAGACTGCCCACCGTATGATGCGCTTCTCTGTGTTTGGCTGGGAGGTCATGCCCCCGCAGCGGGCCGGGGGGCGTGGTAGTAGCTAGCGCGTCCCGGTATTTTTTAGGAGAAACTGATGCCCCGGTAGCTCCCCTCGGCCGCCGCTTTCAGGTGTTTGGCATACTCGGCGCCACCGGTAGCGAAGATGTTGTAACGCGTGTGGCCGTACTCATGGCCCTCAAGGTTGGAGTTGTAGCCGGTGATCCAGCTCTGCGCCTTGCTCAACAGCAAGCCGTTGTAGCTCGCTTTAACGGCGTCAAACCAAGCCTGTTGCGCCTCTTCCTTGACGTTGAAGCGGGTATAGCCGCTGTCGCGCACGTACTTAAGCAAAGGCGTCACCCAGTCGATGGCCACCTCGGAGCCCCGTGGGAAATTGGCGGCGGCTGTCTGCGGGCCACCCAGCATCACCATGTTCGGGAAGCCATGGACCAGCATGCCGAGATAGGTGATCGGACCCCGGGCCCATTTGTCCCGCAGTTTCTCGCCGCCTATGCCGCAGATATCCATGCGATCGTAGGAGCCGGTGAATGCATCGAAGCCCGTTGCGTAGACGATGATATCCAACTCGAAATCGCGGTCCGCAGTGCGCAGCCCGGTCGGCGTGATGCATTCGATGGGCGTGGCCTTGAGGTTGACGAGCTCGACGTTGTCGCGGTTGTAGGCCTCGAAATAATTGGTTTCCATCGGCAGGCGTTGCACGCCGAAACCGTGGTCCTTAGGGATCAGGAGTTCCGCTACCTTCGGGTCGCGGACGCGCTTGCGAATTTTGTCGGCGATGTAGGCGGAGAATTCCGCGTTGGCATTTTCGTCGGTGAAGATCTCCGGGAAATTAGCCAGCCAGATGCCGAAACCCGGCTGGGCATAGAGCCGGTCCCAGAATGCAAGACGTTCCTCCGGCGCAACGTCATAGAAGCTGCGTGAGTCCGGCTCATGCTCAAAGGCCGCAGGCGAACGCGCGCAGGCCGCGAAAATCTCGTCGTAACGGGCGCGGATAGCCGCCATCTCTTCGTTCGTGATCGGCCGATTGTTGAGCGGCGCGGCCCAATTCGCACGACGCTGAAAGACGGTGAGATGGCCCGCCTGCGCGGCAACCATGGGAATAATCTGAATGGCCGTTGCGCCGGTACCGATGATGCCCACCCGTTTGCCCGTCAGATCCAGCGGCTCGTGCGGCCACTCGGAGGTATGGAACGAGAGTCCCTTAAAGTCATCCATACCCGCGATCTTCGGTAAGGTCGGCGTGCAAAGCGGACCAATGCCGGTCACCACAACACGGGCGGTGAGCGTGCGCCCGCCTTTCAACGTCAGACGCCAAATATCCAGCGCCTCGTCGAAATGCATGGCCTCGACCTTGCAGTCGAACTGCATATGTTTGCGCAGCCCCAGCTTGTCGACGACATATTCCAGGTAGCGCAGGGTTTCGGACTGGGGTGAGAAGTGCTCCGACCAGTGCCACTTCTGCAACACCTCCTTGTCGAACGAATAACCATAGGTATAGCTCTCGGAGTCGAAGCGCGCCCCCGGGTAACGGTTGTTCCACCATGTGCCGCCCACACCGCTGTTAGCGTCGAGCACCGTGGCGTGCACACCGAGATCGAGCAGACGTTTAATCTGATAAATCCCGGATACGCCTGCACCGAGGACGATCACTTCGTAATCGTAGAGCGCGCTGTGCGGGGAGGTCTGTGTTCTTTGGGTTGCTGTGTTCGCCATGACGGGTCCATTAGGTTTCAGTATGAGTGCTATTTTGGGACCTGTTGACGGTCCGTGGTATACCCCCCGCATTGATGGGTTACGGGTAACGCTTCAGAGCGTCGCACGCCGTCGCCGAAGAAGCAGCAAAAACGCGCCCGGCAATAGCGGGGGGTGCTGCGCCAGATCAAGATCCAGGTTGGCCAGCTAAGCTGTGAACACTGGCCTGCCGTGCGCCGCTATGCGCGACCAGCTTCCACGCGTCCTGCACCTGTGACATATCCGGCACATCTTCTTGCGGCTTATGCGACGGTCGATGCAATGGGTTCGAGCCGCAGCTCGGTCCGTCCTTCGAGTCGGGTTTCAAGCCTCGCGCTACCGTCGGCCTGCGCGCGCAGACTGTGGGTGCCATCGCGAGTACGCAGCCGATATTCCTGGCCCGGCTGTAAGCGATCGAGGCGGAGTTGCTCGACGCCGGCAGTGCGTCCCGGGTACAGAACGAGTTCCAAATCGTCACCCTGGCTGAAGGCTTTTGCGACCAGCACTTCTGGATAGCGTGCCTCGACCAGACGTGGGCCACGCTGTGCGCCGATCGGTGGCTGCGTAACGAAAGTCCGGCGGTAGTCGCCAGTGCCCAGCAGCTTCGCTTCCACCGCCCACGCGTTCGCCATGCCCGACGCGTTGGCGTAGCGCACGACACCGTCCTCCTCGACCCGGCCACAATCCTGATCCATCGAACGCAGCGCTGCCTCGGCCAACTCGTGGTCGCCGAATTCGCGCCCACAGATCGCGACTGCGGCGTAGGCGAACAGCATGCCTGGCCGATAGTGACCGACGTCGATGGTATCCAGGAAGGAGAGGGCCTCGCGCGGGATGGTGAGGCGCGGACGCCCATCGGCGTCCGGCGCGACGCAGAAACCAAGTTCCTTGCGCCCGACCGCCCATAGGCGACGCCCCAACGCTGGCGCGAAGATGTTGGCAAAAAAAGCGAAACCCGCCTCGCTCGCAAAGATCGAGAGGGCGTGCCCGGTCAAGTACGAGCGCAAGCCGATGATCGAGCCCTTTTCATCGACGAACTCCCGCTCAAGGTAATCGGACCAGCGTGGCAGCACGCCCTGCATGTGCTGCGAGCCGGTCACGGTGTCGTAGGCGGCGAGCGAGCTCATCCCGTACATATTGCACACCGGGTAGACCCAATTCGGCTCACACGGAAAGAGACAGAATTCAGAGCGCTCGAAGTTGTTGAGAATCGAGCGCGCCAGCGAGTGCGCGTCATGGCGATAGGCAGTGCGATCGTTCAGGCGGAACGTCAGGCTGCCGGGCTCGCAGTAGCGGCGGTCACCGCTCGCGTTCATGTAGGCGTTGACCTGCATGCCGAGATAGCCCGTCATCATGATGTTGTCTTTGCGCGCCGGATCGAAGTTGGAGAAGTTCAAGTGCCCCCACATCGACTCCAGCACCCAGTAGCTCCACACCTGGGGATCGAGATAGGTCTCGATGAGGTTGCGCTGTGCCTGGCCCAGGTAGCCGCTGAAATTGGGCAAGTAGTGGCGCTGTGCAATAGAGAGCGCGTAGCCCAGATGGTTGATTTGATAGCGCAGCGCGGCGGGCTGGAACTGGTCGATAATGGTGTAGCCGGCATACTCGCCAATCGGTTGCAGGGCGCGATCGTAGACGTAGCGCAGAGCCGCAAGTTGTTCGCGATCGAGTTCGCGCGCGCCATCCTCCGTTTCGTCCTGGACACGTTCGTTGACCTCGGCCAGCGACGTTGCAAAGAAGCCCTGGCGCACCGTGAAGCGCTCGCGGTCCTGCGCGCGCTGGCGCGCGGAACGCAGCATGAGCGCACTGAATACCAACGCCGTCGCCGCGGCTGCGGCCCAGGGTGCCGGTGCCCACGTCACTGGACCTGCAAATCCGCCGGCGAACGCAGCGGCTCCCAACCACACCGCAATCGGCGCGACCACGATGCCGGCCCAGAACCAGGCCACACAGGACAGCCAGAACAGACCGAGCGTGACCGGCACCAGCAGCGCCCAGGCGCCGCCCCATGCCAAGAAGCCGGCGCCGGGCAGCAGCAGTCCGAGCCCCGCAGCCTGCCAGCCAGGCGCCCAATCAAAGCCGCTAGGCAGGAAGGCAGCGAACGCGACGAGCGCATAAATCAAGCCGTTGCGGCGCTTACGCGCCGCAC
>JANMJF010000232.1:0-17380 GCA_031371245.1 Pseudomonadota bacterium
ACTCAAGGCATTGGCGGTGAAATTCGTCGCCACCGCCAGGCTCACGTTCTCGATGCCGATGGCGGTCACACTCATAGCAAGGGTGCCGCCGCCGAGCACGTTCAAGGTGTCACCGACGCCGGTGTTGCCACCCGCGTCGATATCACCGTTGATGGTGGCGGCGGTGACGTTGATGATGTCGTCGCCCGCGCCGGTGGTGACGCTGGTATTCGACACCGCAGTGAGGGTCACATCATCGTCACCGCTGCCGGTGACAATATTTCCGCCGCTGGCGGCGCTGGTGACGGTCAGCGCGTTGGTCGCGCTGCCGGCGGCGAGATGCTCGAAATTCTTGTAGCTGCCGGCCTCGGCTGCGATCTGATCGGTGCTGCTGGAGAGATCGATGGTCATCGCGCCGCTGGTGGCCGCGATGGTCAAGGTGTCGCTGCCGATGCCACCGTCGACCACCATGCTCGCGCTGCCCAGCGCCTGGTAGACGAAGCTGTCGTCATCGGCCCCGAGATCGATGTTGTCACCCGCAGTCAGGGTGCCGATGATGGTGTCGCTACCGGCACCGGTGGTGAGGGTATCGGCGCCTGCGCCCAGGGTAATGCTGTCGGCGTGGACACTGCCGAGCACAAAATTGCTACCACTGCCGAGGTTGACGGTGACGGCCTGGGCGGCCGCACTGGCATCCAGATTGTCGTTGCCACTGCCGGCCACGACGGTGGTGGTGCGGCTATCGGCAGTGAAGTTGTTGTTGCCGGCGCCACCATCAATGCTGACACCACCGGAGATCGAATCATTGCCACTACCGGTCTTGACGAAGGCGGTGTTACTGCCGGCAATGGCGACGATGGTCGCGCTGGACGTCGCCGCATCGAGGTTTTCGAAGTTGGCATAGGAACCCGTGCCGCTCACTTGATCGCCCGCCACCGATAGATCGACCACCATCACACCGCTGCCGCCGAGTATCAGGGTATCGATGCCGGCACCGGCATCGACCGTCACGGCCTGACTACGGAAGGTGAGGGTGTCATCCCCCGCGCCGGTAGTCACAGCGGTGGTGGTGCTGGCCATGATCACGGTCACGGCATCGTCGACAGCCGCCGCACCGGCGGTGAGGTTTTCGAAATTTTTATAGATGCCAATGCCACCGACGGTGATCTGCTGGGTGTTGACCTGCGAGAAATCGAAAGTCATGGCACTACTGGTGGCGGTGACGATCAGGGTGTCGAGCGCGCTGCCGCCATCAACCGTAGCCGTGACAGCGGCATAGGTCACGGTGTCGTTGCCCCCTGCAAAGTTGATGACATCGCCGACACCGAAGTTGGTGACGGTATCGCTGCCGCCTCCGGCGTTGACGGTGTCGACATCCGCATCGACACCGACATCGATGACATCGTTACCGCTGCCACCCGTGACGGTGTCAGCGCCGGTGCCGGCGGTGATCGTCACACCGCTGCCAACGGCCGCTGCGTTCAGCGTATCGGCGCCAGCGCCAGCATGGATCTCCTCGACACCGACGGCGGCCGTGAGGTTGGCGCCGTTGGCCACACCCGTGGTGTCTAGCACTTCGATGTTGCTGAGCGTGCCATTGATGGTGCTGACGCCGGGCGCGGTGCTGGTCACTATGAAGGTATCGCGACCGCCCGCGCCGTCGATCACGGCGCCACTGAGTTGGGTATCGCTGGCGAGAATGGTCTCGACGCCGGTGCCGCCACCGACATCCTGCCCGTTGGCACCGAGAGTGAAAGTATTGCTGCCATTGGCGAGCTGATAGGCCTCGACCTGTGCGGCACCGGTCACGCTGCCCGCGTCGCTGAGGGTCACGGTATTGGTGCCGAGCGCGGTGCCGAGCAAGGCATGTTGGGCGATGCTCATGGTCGCGTTGACGTTACTCGCCAAGGCGATGGCCTCGACCGCGCTTAAGGTGGCAGTAGAAATATTCGTGCCGCTGGTGTCGATCACCAGACTGTCGTTACCGCCGGCCAGGGACAGGCTGCCGCTGACGGTAGTCAAGGCGCCGGTATGGATGGTGTCATCGCCGCTGCCGCCCGTGACGTTCTGGGCAGCGGCGCCCAGGGTGAAGCTGTTCGCGCCATCGGCGAGCTGATAGTTCTCGACCTGGGCGGCGCCGCTCGCGCTACCGACGTTGGACAGGGTCACGCTATTGGTGCCGCTTGCGGTCGTGATCAGCGCGTTATTAGCGATATTGGTCGTGAGATTGACGTTGCTGGCCAAGGTCACCCCATCGATGTTGTTCAAGGTCGCTGTCAAGAGAGCGCTCACGGCGATGTTCACCACATCCACACCGCTGACGCCGTCCAGCGTGCCGGACAGCGTAGTCAGCGCACCGCTGTTGAAACTGTCGTCACCGATGCCGCCGGTAACATTCTGCGCGGCGGCGCCGAGCGTAAAGATATTGCTGCCGTTGGCAAGCTGGTAGTTCTCGACCTCGGCTGCACCACTGGCCGTGCCGGCATTGGACAAGGTGACGCTATTGGTACCGAGCGCAGTGGTGATCAGCACGTTGTTGGCGAGGCTGGTGGTCAGATTGACATTGTTGGCAAGCGTCACGGCGTCGATGTTGGCGAGCGTCGCCAACAGCGTGGCGCTCTGTTGGACATTGATTACGTCGTTACCGCTGACGCCGTCGAGGACACCACTGATGATCGTCAGCGCGCCGCTCTGCAAGCTGTCGTCACCGCTAGCGCCCGTCACGTTCTGCGTGGATGCGCCGAGCGTGAAGGTATTGGCGCCGTTGGCAAGCTGATAGTTCTCGACCGCCGCCGCGCCGCTGGCAGTGCCGGCATCGGACAAGGTCACGGTGTTGGTGCCGAGCGCCGTAGTGATCAGCGTGTTGTTGGCGATGCTGGTGCTCAGGTTGACGTTGTTGGCGAGGGTCACGGCATCGATATTGGCTAGCGTCGCCGCTAAGCTCGCGCTCAACTCAACGTTCACCACATCGCTGCCACTGACACCGTCCAGCACGCCGCTGATGGTGGTCAAGGCACCGCTATTCAAGGTGTCATCGCCCGTGCCGCCGGTGACGTTCTGCGCCGACGCGCCGAGTGTGAAGGTATTGGTGCCATTGGCAAGCTGATAGTTCTCGACCGCCGCCGCGCCACTGGCGGTGCCGGCAGTGGACAAGCTCACGGTGTTGCTGCCCAGCGCGACCGTAATCAGCGCATTGTTGACGATCGTGCTCGTCACACTGACATTATTGGCCAGCTCGACCGCTTCGACGGCGCTCAAGGTCGCGCTGGAAATATTGGTGCCGCTGGTATCGACCACCAGACGATCATTGCCACCGGCCAGCGCCAGCGTGCCGCTGAGCGTGCTCAGCGCGCCGCTGTGGACGATGTCATCGCCACTGCCGCCGCTGACGTTCTGTGCTGCGAACCCGAGCGTGAAACTATTGGCGCCATCGGCAAGCACATAATTCTCGACCTGCGCGGCACCCACCGTTGTACCCGCTTCGTTCAAGCTCACGGTATTGGTACCCGTCGCTGTACCGAGCAAGGCATTGTTGGTGAGGTTGGTGGTGAGATTGACGTTGCTGGCCAGATTGACGCTATCGATGTTAGTGAGCGTCGCAGTCAGCGTGGCATTTTGTTCGACGTTCACGATGTCGGTGCCACTCACGCCGTCCAGGGCGCCGGCAACGCTGCTCAGTGCACCACTATTGAAGCTGTCGTTACCGCTGCCGCCGGTGACGTTCTGCGCGGACGCGCCGAGCGTGAACGTATTGGCGCCATTGGCTAGCTGATAGTTCTCGACCGCCGCTGCGCCACTGGCCGTGCCGGCGTTGGACAGGGTCACGGCGTTACTGCCGGCGGCGGTTGTCACCAGCACGTTCTCGGCGATGGTCATGGTGGCGTTGACGTTGTTGCCCAACGCAATGCTTTCGACCGAGCTCAAGGTCGCTGCCGAAATATTGCTGCCGCTGGTGTCGATCACCAGACTGTCGTTACCGCTAGCCATTGCCAAGGTGCCGCTGAGGGTGGTCAGGGTGCCGGTATGTACAGTGTCGTCGCCGGTGCCACCACTGAGGTTCTGCGCGGACGTACCGAGCGTAAAGCTGTTGGCGCCGTTGGCGAGCGTGTAATTCTCGACCTGCGCGGCGCCGGTGGCGGCGCCGGCTTCATTCAGGCTCACCGTGTTGTTGCCGCTGGCGGTGCCGAGCAGAGTGTTGGTCGCGATGCTCATGGTGGCATCGACATCGGTGGCGAGTGTGATGTGCTCGACCGCGATAAGCGTGGCGGCCGACAGATCTGTGCCGTCGCTGTCGAGCACCAGGGTGTCATTTCCGCCGTCTAGCGTGTAGGTGCCGGTCAGTACGGTGAAGGCCGCGCTATGCACAACATCGTCACCGCTGCCGCCGATCACCGACTGCCCGGCGTCGCCGAGCGTGAAGGTATTGGCGCCATCGGCAAGACGATAGGCCTCGACCTGGACCGCGCCGGTCACTGCGCCGGCATCCAGCAAGGTCACGAAATTACTGCCCGACGCCGTGCCGATCAGCGTGTTGTCAGCGATAGTAGTCGCGAGATCGACGTTGATACCGATGGTAATGGAGTCGATGTCGGTGAGGGTGGCCGACAAGGTCGTGCTGCTCTGGATGTTGAGCACGTCAAGGCCACCGCCGCCGATCAGCGAGCCGCTGATGCTGGTCAATGCGTCGCTGTTGAAAACGTCGTCACCCGTGCCACCGGTGACGTTCTGGCCCGCCGCGCCCAACGTGAAACTGTTGCCGCCGTTGGCGAGACGATAGGTCTCGACCTGTGCCGCGCCGCTCGCCGATCCGGCTTCGTTCAAGGTCACCGAATTACTGCCGGTGGCGGTGATGATGAGGGCGTTGGTGGCGATATTGGTGATCAGATCGACACCGCCGGCCAGGTTCACGGTCTCGATGTTGACGAGGGTCGCCGCCAGGGTGGCATCCGCTTCGATCAGCAGCCCGTCATTGCCGCTGCCGCCATCGAGCGTGCCGGTGATGCTGTTGAGCGTGCCAGACTTGATGATGTCGTCACCACTGCCGCCAGTGACGTTCTGCCCCGCCGCGCCCAGCGTGAAACTATTGGCGCCAGCGGCCAGATGATAACTTTCGACCTGCGCCGCACCGCGGGTGGTGCCGGCGTCGAACAAACTTAAGGTGTTACTGCCGGCGGCGCTGCCGAGCAGCGCATTCTGCGCGAGCGTCATGGTGGCGTTGACGTCGGTGGCCAGGGCAATGGCCTCAACCGATGTCAGGCTCGCAGCACTGATGTCGGTAGCGGTGCTATCGATCACCAGGGTGTCGGCGCCAAGACCGAGGGCGAGTGTGCCGCTCACGCTGGTCAGCGCAGCGCTATGGACAGTGTCACTGCCACTCCCACCCGTGACGTTCTGGCTGGCGGTGCCGAGGGTGAAATCATTGGCGCCGTTGGCGAGCCGATAATGCTCGACTGCGGCCGCGCCACTGGCGGTGCCGGCATTGGACAAGGTCACCGTATTGGCGCCGATGGCAGTGGTCAGCAGCGCGTTGTGCACAATGCTGAGGGTGACATCGACGTTGTTCGCCAGCGCCAGGGTTTCCACACCCGTCAATACGGCCCCAGCGAGGCTGGTGCCGGTGCTATCCACCACCACGCTATCGTTGCCAGCGCCCAGGGACAATGCGCCGGTCACGGTCGTCACCGCGCCAGTATGTACGACATCGTCGGCGCTGCCCGTCAGCACCGCGCTGGTATGCGCACCGAGGGTGATGGTCAGAGCCGCGTCTGCCGCTGCGCCGCTGACATTTTCGAAATTCTTGTAAACGCTCGCCGCGCTGACTTGATCACTGCCGGCGGCGGCGCCGAGATCGATGGTGAGCGGGCCGGCGCCCGCGCCTAGCTCAAGCTTGTCGTTGCCTGCACCGGCATTGACGCTATCGGTGCCTTCGCCGTAGACGATGGTGTCGTCGCGGGCGCCGGTGGTGATGCGATCATTGCCCGCGCCGGTGTCGACGCGCACGCCGGTGGTGGTGGCCGTGGCGGTGACTATGTCCGCACCGGCGCCGGTCTCGATGCGCGTGGTGGCCGCTGCGGCGGTGACAGTCACGGCGCCGGTGGCGGTGCTGGCATCGAGGTTTTCAAAAGCCTTGTAAAGGCCAACTTCGGCTGCAACGTTGTCGGCGGCCGAACTGAAATTGAAGGTCTTGGCGGTCACGCCGGTGTATTCCAGCGTATCGATGCCGATGCCGCCGTCGACCACCGACCCGGCGGCGCTCAACGCGCGATACAGGAAAGTATCGTTACCCCCCTGCAGCAGCACTTGATCGCCGGCTGTCAGGACACCGTTGACGGTGTCTGCGCCATTGCCGGCCTGCACTGTGTCCTTGCCTGCCCCTAAGGTAATGATGTCGTTGAACGCTGAACCGGTGATGGTATTGGTGCCGGCGCCAGCCGCGATGGTCACGCCCTGGGCGGCGGCCGCGACGTTGATGATGTCGCTGCCGCTGCCGGTCACGATTGACTTGGTGCCGGCGACGCCGGTGACGGTGAGGGCGCCGGTCGCCGCGCTGGCGCTGATATTCTCGAAATTCGTATACGTGCCAGCCTGAGTACCGTTGTCGTCAGCGGCGGCAAGATTGAAGGTCCGGGCAGCCGCGCCACGCACGATCAAAGTATCGGAGCCCGTGCCGCCGTCGACCGTCACCGCCAGCGCTGTGGTCGGCAGGCTGATGGTGTCGTTGCCACCTTCGAGCAGTACCCGATCGCCAGCGCTCAGATTGCCGCGCACGGTGTCGTTACCACCACCAGCGCGGAGGTTGTCGATGCCGGTGCCGAGTGTGATGGTGTCGCCGCCGCTACCGCTGATCACGGTGTTGTTGCCGGCACCGGCATTGATGCTGACCGCGCCGGTCGCCGCCGCGACATTGATCACGTCGTTGGCCGCACCTGTCGTGACCGCAGTCGTTCCCGCTACACCGGTGAAGTTGATGACCCCGGTCGCGGTGCTGGCGGTCAGGTTCTCGAAGTTGATGAAATGGGTATTGGTAACGAGGTTGATGGTCGCGGTGGTGCCACTGAACAGCAGCGTATCGACCCCGCTGCCACCACTCACGACGCCGGCCGCGCTGGCGACAAAGGTCGCGGTGTCGGTGCCGTCACCCAGCACGATGATGTCGCCACTGCCGGCCGTTCCGATCAGGCGATCGCTGCCACCGCCGGTATCGACGTTATCGATACCCGCGCCCCGGGTCACGATATCCGCGCCGCTGCCGGTGGTGATCGCGCCACCGCCAGCGGCGGCCGTGACCGTCAGGTTCTTGTCCCACAGCGCGCCGTCGAGGCCCTCGAAATTCTGCCACGACGCGCCGACCGGCGCGCCGCTGCTGATTTGATTGGCATTGACCGCGGCGAGATTGATGACCATCGCGGCGCTGGCGGACGGTGCCGACAACTGTGTCGGATCGAGCACCAAGGCGTCATTGCCGGTGCCGGCATTGACGCTCGCGGCAACGTCGCGGAAATAGACGATATCGTTGACGGTGCCGGTACGAATGCTGGTCGTGCCCGCGCTCAGAGTGACTGTCAAAGAGGCGGTCGCGCCACTTGCATCGAGATTTTCAAAATTACTGAGCGCGGCCAGGCTGTTCGGCGCATTGTTGCTGCTGGACGCAAAATCGAAACGCGCCACACTGGTCAGCGGTGCTATCAGCGTATCGAGCCCCGCGCCACCGTCCACCGTCGCCGCCACATCTGTGAACGTGATGCTGTCATCGCCCTCGCCGAGGACTGCCTGATCACCCGTCGTCCAGGCACCGTTCACGAGATCGCTGCCCGCACCAGCGTCGATCACGTCCACGCCCGCACCAAGCGCGATGCTGTCGGCGGCCGAGCCGGTCTTGATCGATCCACCGTTGTTGCCAGCGACGACAATCATCGCGCCGCTGGCGGCCGACGCGTCGAGATTCTCGAAGCCACTGTAGGTGACATTGGACGATCCGCTGGTGACCTGCTGTCCGCCCTGGGACAGATCGACCGTCAGCGCGCTCGCGCCCTGCACCAGCAACGTGTCGCTGCCATTGCCGCCGGCAACACTGGCGCTGCCGGCCAGTGCCTTGAACAGAAAGAGGTGATCAACGCCGTCGGCGAGATTAATGGCATCGCCATCGCTCAAGGCGTAACTGACCACTTTGCTGCCCGATACCCCACCTTCGTCGTTGCCGGCTGCCACCTGCAAGACAAACGTATCGAAATAACCTGTGGTCGGCATGAAGCCCAGATTGGCGAGCGAAGTACTCAACTCGGCAGCTGTGCCCTGCAATCGATACTGCCCGAAACCGAGGTCGTCGAGCAGCACGTTTCCGCTCGAGGCCGGCAGGTAGTTCAACGTTCCCGCAGCGATGTCGATCGCCAGCAAAATCGTGATGCTGCCGGTGCCGGTGACCACCATGTCGGCCAGGTCGAGGGTGGTCGAGTGGTATTGTTCGGCGCTGTTCTGATTGGTCAGTGTCGGCGTGGCCATTGCAAAGCTTCTCCCATATGAATTGCAGACCGCAGAATGGGTCCGCGACTATCCCCAGGCAGGGACAGCGGCGGGGCAAACAAGCGGATTGAATCGGCACCGCGCAGGCACGCACGGATATTGCACGGTGCGGCGCTGCCAACCGCAGGTCGGGACCATGAGGCGCGCACGTACGCGCAGCTCAGCACGCGCCATCCATGGCACAATAACGGTTGATCCAAGCCGTCAATGCGCCAAGTCCATCCGTGTACTCGATCAAGACTATATCGCAAGGCCGGGTGCCTGCCGTCGAATCCGTGAGCGTGACCACGTGAGCGGGTCTGTCGCTGCAACGGCTGCGGGTCATCTGTTCGTCGTCTCGGCGCCCTCCGGCGGCGGCAAAACCAGCCTCGTGCGTGCGCTGATGGAACGCGCTGGCGGCTTGTGCGTATCCACCTCCCATACCCCCCGCGCGCAGCGCAGCGGCGAACAGGACGGGCACGACTACCACTTTATCGATGAGCCGCGCTTCACGGCCATGGTCGCGGCGGGCGAGTTTCTCGAGCACGCCCAAGTATTCGATCATTACTACGGGACAGCCCGCGCGCCGGTGACCGCACGACTCGCTGCCGGTGACGACGTCATTCTCGAAATCGACTGGCAGGGCGCGCGCAACATCCGCGCCGCCATCCCCGCCACTATCTCGATATTCATTCTCCCGCCCTCCATTGAAGAGTTGCAACGACGCCTCACAAAACGCGGTGACAAAGCCCAAACCATCGTGCGCCGCATGCGCGATGCGGTCAATGAAATGTCCCATTTCGGCGAGTACGACTACTTGGTCATCAATGACGACTTCGAACGGGCGGCCAGCGCTCTGGTCGCAATCGTTGGCGCCGCGCGCCTGTGTCTGGCGGTGCAGTGCCAGCGTCATGCTGAGATGCTGAGTCGACTCGTGGCGTCGTGAAGGGGGCTTTGCTACTATCGCCGACCCAAGATTTTCTCTTGCCACAGGATTTGCCCATGGCCCGCGTTACCGTCGAAGATTGCCTGTTTGCCGTCGACAACCGTTTTGATCTGGTGCTGGTCGCCAGCCGTCGTGCTCGTCAGATCGCGATGGGTGGTCATCCACTGGTCGACCCCGAAAACGACAAACCGACGGTGGTCGCCCTGCGCGAAATCGCCGCTGGCCTCATGAACCTCGAAATTCTCGACGAAATCGACGCCAAGGAACGGGCCGCCGAGGAATACGAAATGGCCGCCGAGTTTGCTGAACAGCAGGTGGCATCCGCCCAGCCCGATTCCGAATTCTGATCCCCACCCCGCAATCCAGAACGCTCGAACAAGTCGCGAGCGGACCATGGTTTCCGGGGCACCGCTTGCACTCCTGCCGTCCAACCGGCCGCGCGAGGTGGGCCCGTGACCGCCCCGACCGTGCAGTTCGAGGCGCCAGCCTTACGCATCGACGACCTCTGCCGGCGTATCCGCTCCTATCTGACACCCGAGCAGATCAAGGATGTGCGACGCGCCTATCGCTTCAGCGCCGACGCCCACCAAGGCCAGACGCGTAAGAGCGGCGAGCCCTATATCCAGCATCCGTTGGCGGTGGCCGGCATCCTCGCCGACATGCATATGGACCACGAGACCTTGATCGCGGCCATGCTGCACGACGTGATCGAAGACTCGCTGGTGCCCAAGGAGGAGCTCAGCGAAAAGTTCGGTGGTGAAGTAGCCGACATCGTCGATGGCCTGTCGAAGCTCACCCAGATCGAATTCGAATCCCGCGCCGAAGCCCAGGCGCAGAACTTCCAGAAGATGTTGATGGCGATGGCCGACGACATCCGCGTGATCCTGGTCAAGCTCGCTGATCGCCTGCACAACATGCGCACCTTGAACGCGCTGCGCCCCGACAAGCGCCGCCGCATTGCACGCGAGACACTCGACATCTATGCCCCCATCGCCCAGCGCCTGGGCATGAACGCCATCCGTCTGGAGCTCGAGGAACTCGGCTTCCAGACGCTCTATCCGCAGCGCCACGACGTACTCAAACGCTTCATCCAGAAAATTCGCGGCAACCGCAGTGAAGTCGTTACCAAGATCAAGAACCGCCTCAAGCGCCATCTGCGTCAGGAGGAGCTGGTCGCCCACGTCGCGGGCCGCGAGAAACATCTTTACAGCATCTATCGCAAGATGCGCCAGAAACATCTGCATCTGTCCGAGATGCACGATGTCTACGCCTTCCGCGTCATCGTTGACTCGGTCGATACCTGTTATCGCGCGTTGGGCGTGATCCACGGTTTGTACAAACCGATGCCGGCTACTTTCAAAGATTACATCGCGATACCCAAGGCTAACGGCTACCAGTCCTTGCACACCGTCCTGTTTGGTCCCTTCGGTGTGCCGCTCGAGGTCCAGATCCGGACCAACGAAATGGATCATGTCGCCGAGGCTGGCATCGCTGCCCATTGGCTGTACAAAACCGGCAACAGCGCGGCCAGGAGTGCCCACAAGCGCGCCCGCGAATGGCTGCGCGGCGTGATCGAATTGCAACGTCGCGCGGGCAATTCCCAGGAGTTCCTTGAGAACGTCAAGGTCGACCTGTTTCCTGACGAGGTCTATGTCTTCACGCCGAAGGGCGCGATCATGGAATTAGCACGCGGCGCGACGGCCATCGACATGGCCTATTCGATACACACCGACATTGGCAATAAATGTGTCGGCTGCCGCATTAACCGGCGACTCGCGCCGCTGCGCACCCGACTCAAGACCGGCGACACCGTCGAGATCGTGACTGCACCGGGCGCGCGGCCCAATCCGGCCTGGCTCAATTTTGTAGTGACCGGCAAGGCACGCGCCAATATCCGTCACTTTCTGAAAAATCTCCATGAAGACGAAGCCGGCGTGCTCGGCAAGCGCATGCTGACCCGCGAGCTTGAGAACTTCGATAGCTCCATCGACGCGCTCGATCCACTGCGGGTGCGGGCCGCATTGGCGAGCTTCAATCTGACCTCCATGGAAGAGCTGCTGGCGACTATCGGTCTCGGCGTTCGCCCCGCACCGCTGGTCGCGCGTGCGCTGGTCACGACCCTCGGCGACGACAAGCTTGAGCGCTCTCATCGACGCGCTACGCTCGGCGACTCACCCGGACCGCTGCTGATCCACGGCACCGAGGGCATGGTTGTGACCATTCCGAAATGTTGTTATCCAATTCCCGGTGACCCCATCATGGGCTTCATCACCGCTGGCCGTGGCATCGTCATCCATCACCCGTCGTGCAAGAACGTAGTCGAATTCCGCAGTGCCCCCGACCGCTGGGTAGATGTCGAATGGGCACCGGATCTCGATCGCGAATTCAGTGTCGAAATCGTCATCGATGTCGTCAACCAGCGTGGCGTACTGGCGACCATCGCCGCCGGCTGCGCCGATCAGAATGCCAATATCGAAGGCATCGAGATAGTCGAACGTGACGAACCTTCATCGACTATGCGACTTACTATCGGCGTGCATCACCGCAAACATCTGGCCGATGTGATCCGGACCCTACGCAATATCGACACCGTCGCGCGCGTGCATCGCAAGCGCGCCTGAACCAGGAGCCTCTCGATGATTAAACCGGCCATGACCAAGCAGGCTATTGTCACCAGCGCGGCGCCGTCGGCTATCGGCACCTATTCGCAGGGCATCGTCTGCGGCGACAGCATCTACCTGTCGGGTCAGATCCCGCTCGACGCCCATAGTGGGCAACTGATCGAAGGGCCCATGCGCGCCCAGATTGAGCGCGTGTTGGATAATCTCGCGGCGCTCGCCAAGGCCGCCGGCGCGACGCTCGATGACTGCGTCAAACTCAACGTTTATCTGACCGATCTCTCGCACTTTGCGCTCGTCAATGAAGTGATGACAGGCTATTTCAGCCAGCCCTATCCGGCCCGCGCAGCACTTGGGGTGGCGGCGCTACCGCGCGGTGCGACGGTCGAGATGGACGCCATACTCGTGCGGCCGGTCTAAACAAGCCCTGCTCGAAGCACGCGTCGTGGCGGTCCCTATCGCGCTGGATGAAGCGGTCACCCGCCTGCACGGCGTCGGCGAAAAAGTCGCCGAGCACTTGGCCAAACTGCGTATCGCGCGCATCGGCGACCTGCTCTTCCATCTGCCGCTGCGCTACCAGGATCGCACCCGCCTCACACCGATCGGCGCGCTGCGTTTCAATCGCGAGGCGCAGGTTGAGGGCGTGATAGAAGTCGCGCAAGTGGTGCTCGGTCGCCGTCGCGCACTGGTAGTGCGCGTCGCCGATGGTAGTGGCGCTATAAATATTCGTTTCTTTCATTTCAACACCGCCCAGCAGCAGCGTCTTGCGATCGGACGGCGCGTGCGCTGTTTCGGCGAAGTACGCCGCGGGCCGAATTCACTGGAGATGGTCCATCCTGAATGTCAGGTGCTGGCCGGCGACGATCCGGTCGCGGTCGACGCCGAACTCACGCCCATCTATCCGAGCACCGAAGGCCTGCCACAGAATCGTCTGCGTCATCTGACCAACCAGGCGCTGACCCTGTTGGCAGCCGCCGACGACGATACTCGTGAGCTGTTGCCGCCGGCGATACTCGAGCGTCTGCAACTGCCGTCCTTGCGCGCGGCCTTGGAATTTGTACACCGCCCACCGCCCGATGCCGATGTCGAGATGCTGGCACTATCCAGCCATCCGGCCCAGCGCCGGCTGGTGTTCGAGGAGTTGCTCGCCTATCAATTGAGCTTGAAGCGGCTGCGCGAACAGGCGCGCGACTTCGGCGCACCAACGGTTACCACCGGTGCCCTGCAGCAACGTCTGCTGGCCGGCTTTGGTTTTACCCTGACGGGTGCACAGCAGCGTGTGATCGCGGAAATCGAAAGCGATCTCGCCCACGGCGTGCCGATGCTGCGCCTGCTGCAGGGTGATGTCGGCGCGGGCAAGACCGCAGTCGCGGCGGCGGTGGCGGCCGACATGCTTGAGGCCGGCTATCAGGTGGCCCTGATGGCGCCGACCGAATTGCTCGCCGAGCAACATGCCAACACCTTGCGGCGCTGGTTCGAGCCGCTGGGCGTAGAGAGCTTCTTGCTCACCAGTCGCCTGACCAAGAGCCAGCGCAAACCGCTGATCGCGCACCTGGCAAGCGCCGCACCCGCGCTTGCGATCGGCACCCATGCCTTATTCCAGCAGGATGTGCACTACGGCCGGCTCGGCCTCATCGTCGTCGACGAGCAGCATCGCTTTGGCGTTGAGCAGCGCCTCGCGCTGCGCGACAAGGGCGCGCGCGATGGCTTTCGTCCGCATCAGCTGATCATGACTGCGACACCGATCCCGCGCACCCTGGCAATGAGCGCCTATGCCGATCTCGATGTCTCGATCCTCGACGAACTGCCACCCCATCGCAAACCGGTGCGTACCGTCGTGCTGGCCGAAAACAAACGCCCGGACATCGTCGCGCGCATTGCGGAAATGGTCGGCGCAGGTCGCCAGGTGTATTGGGTCTGTCCGCTGATCGACGAATCCGATGTGCTTGAGCATCAGGCTGCCACCGATACCGCCGTGCAACTCGCAAACGCCCTGCCGGAGATCAAGGTCGGCCTGGTCCACGGCCGCTTGGCAGACCGCGACAAGGACGCGCAGATGGCTGCCTTCGCCCGCGGTGAGACGGCCTTGCTGGTGGCCACCACCGTCATCGAAGTGGGGGTCGATGTGCCGAACGCGAGTCTCATGGTGATCGAGAACGCCGAACGTCTGGGGCTCTCGCAATTACATCAATTGCGCGGCCGCGTCGGGCGTGGCAGCCAACACGCTGACTGCGTGCTGCTGTACAAACCGCCGTTGTCATCGATGGCGCGCCAACGCCTGCAAGTGATGCGCGCCACCACCGACGGTTTCGTCATCGCCGATCGCGATCTTGAGCTGCGTGGTCCCGGCGAATTGCTCGGCACGCGCCAGACCGGTATCGCGCAATTCCGCATCGCGGATCTGGTCCGCGATGCCGCGTTGCTGCGCGACGTGCAGACCACCGCCAGCATGGTGTTGAGCGATTACCCGCAGCTGGTGGACAGACTGGTGCAGCGCTGGCTGGCCGACAAAGTGGCATACGCCAACGTATGAATGGCGCCTCGCCCACTGGCAAGCCACCCGCGTTGCGCCAGCGTCTGGTCCAGTACGCACGCCTCGCGCGTTTGCATCGTCCGATCGGCATTCTGTTGTTGCTGTGGCCGATGCTGTGGGCGTTATGGCTAGCCGCCGCTGGCGTGCCGCGTATCGACGTGCTGCTGATCTTCCTGCTCGGCACCGTGGTCATGCGTTCGGCGGGCTGTGTCATCAACGACTACGCCGATCGCAATTTCGATGGCCATGTCGAACGCACGCGAGAACGGCCGCTACCGAGCGGCGCGGTGACGCCGCGCGAAGCCTTGTGGTTATTCGCGGTGCTGCTCGCGATCGCAGCGGCCCTGGTGCTCGCCACCAACCGCTTGACCATCATGCTCGCGGCCGGCGGCGCACTGCTGGCGATCACCTACCCGTTCGCCAAACGCTACACCGCTGTGCCACAGGTCCACCTCGGCGCCGCTTTCGGCTGGGCGGTGCCGATGGCGTGCGCCGCCCAGAGCGGCAGCTTGTCGCCGCTCACCTGGCTGTTGTTCAGCACGGCGGTGCTGTGGGCAGTGATCTACGACACGCAGTACGCGATGGTCGATCGCGACGATGACATCCGGCTCGGCATACGCTCAACCGCCATCCTGTTCGCGCAGGCTGACCGCTTCATCATCGGCGCTCTGCAATGCCTCATGCTCTCCAATCTCTATCTGATCGGCGTACGCGCCACCTTGCGCTGGCCCTACGACGTGTCGCTGGTGCTGGTCGCCGCGCTGTTTGTTTATCAGCAGGTTCTGATCCGCGATCGTAGCCGCGCGGGCTGCTTCGCCGCGTTCATGAACAACAACTGGGTAGGCGCTGTGGTGTTTCTCGGCGTGCTGCTGTCCTATCCACCTGCCTCTGGCTGGCTGCGCTGACTCACACTGCCGATTTCCGCTCAACAACTACCAGTAGGACGCGCGGTGTTTGAATTATTCAGCCTCGTCACAGACAATTGCCCGACCCTCACCGGGCATAATCATTCAAAACTAGGGAGGACTTCATCATGAATCCACTGGAAAGCATTGCCGGCACCGTCATTGCCGGCATCGTGCTGGCGGTCATCCTGGCCTTCGTCGCCAAAGCCATCGTCGGCGCCTGAGCAGGCCGACCGTACTCTCATAACTAAACAAACCCGGGAGCTGGAATCATGGCAATTATGATGATCGACCGCTGGCTGCACATTGTCGCCGGCGTGATGTGGATAGGCATTCTCTACTACTTCAATTTTGTACAGGTGCCGGCACTGGCCGCCGCCAACGCCGACAAGGACGGTCCAGGGCCGGCCGCCATCAGCAAATATGTCGCACCGCGCGCACTGTTCTGGTTCCGCTGGTCAGCGCTCGTAACCTGGCTGACAGGCGCCACTTATCTCGCCATCGCACTGCAGTATTCACTGCATGGCGCTTTCACCCTCGGCATCGGTGCCCACAATGCGAGCCTGACCGCGATCGGTTTCGGCGCTTGGCTGGGCACTATCATGCTGATCAATGTTTGGGGCCTGATCTGGCCGAATCAAAAGAAGATCCTGGGCTTGAAGCCAGCCACCGATGCTGAGAAAGCGAGCGCGCGCCGCGTCGCCTTCCTCGCCTCGCGGACCAATACCCTGCTGTCGATTCCGATGTTGATGTTCATGCAGGCCGGTGCCCACGGCATTCCGTTCTGAGCGCATTGCCGATGTCAGGAAAAAGCCCGGCTGGTCCGGGCTTTTTTTTGTACTCTGGAAGGAATGTCCGACTGAAGTCGGAGCCACAATGTCTGGAGATTAAACCCGCACCACCCTGTAGGTCCGACTTCAGTCGGACATTGGAACGACACGCTGGCCTTTGCCAGACCAATCGCCTACTTTCCTTGCTCGATAAGCACCAAATCAAAGAAGGAGGTATCCATGGATATCGGCATCATCATGTTTCCAACCGACAAGGCCATTCAGCCCATCGCCTTGGCCAAGGCCTGCGAAGAACGCGGCTTTGAATCGTTATGGTTCCCCGAACACAGCCACATTCCGATCAGCCGCGAGACGCCCTGGGGCGGACAAGTTGGCGCGCCACCGCTGCCCGAAGAATACTGGCGCACCCACGATCAGTTCGTCGCCTTCGCCGCCTGTGCGGCGGTGACGACCAAACTGCGTCTCGGCACCGGCATTACCTTGGTCGCACAGCGCGACCCGATCTGGCTGGCCAAGGAAGTGGCGAGCCTGGATATGATTTCCAATGGTCGTTTCGAACTCGGTATCGGCTATGGCTGGTGCGTGGAAGAAATGCGCAACCACAAACTCGATTTCAAGAAACGTCGCGAGATCCTGCGCGACAATATGCTGCTGATGCGCGAGCTGTGGACCAAGGAGGAAGCCAGCTACAGCGGTGGACACCTCAATGTCGAAAAGAGCTGGGCATGGCCGAAGCCGACCCAGAAGCCCTATCCGCCGATCGTGATGGGCGGCGCCGCCGGCCCCAAGACCGCCGACCATATCGCCGAGTTCTGTAGCGGCTGGATGCCGATCGGCGGCATGTACGACTTCGACGGTGGCTTGAAACAAGTCCACGCGGCGTGCAAGAAGCGCGGCCGTGATCCGGCAGAGATCACCCTCGGCATGTTTTTCGCCATGGCCCCCGCAGGCGATGACCCCCTCAAGGGACTGGCCGATAAGGGCGTGACCCGCGCCATTTTCCCAGTGCCGGCGGCGGGTCCTGAGGTCGTGCTGCCCCTGCTCGACAAGTACGCGAAATTCATCTGAGTCGCAGGCCGGATGCGGGCTCCAATGGCCCGCGTCCTCGC
>JANMJF010000249.1:0-2039 GCA_031371245.1 Pseudomonadota bacterium
CTGCGGCGCCTACCGCCATCACGACGTCGCGAGGCGCAGCCGTAGCGCCCGGCGCGATTGATTTGAACGTCGGCCAGGTGTGGCCATGGGTAAGTATCGTCATGGCGCTGTTACTGGCGATTCTGACGGCGGTGCTGGTGCTCTATCTGCGCGTTCGACGCGGGCCGCCGGCAACGCGCGCCGCCACGGCGAAACCCTTGGCGTGGCTGCTGCTCGCCGAAGCGCCGTACACACGTTACAGCATCGATCACACGCCATGGCGCATCGGTCGCGGTCGCAACAACGATTTCAGCCTTGATGATCATTCGGTATCGCGTCTGCACGCCGAGGTGCGTAACAACGAACATGGTGGTTTGACCCTGCATGATCTGGCGTCACTCAACGGTGTATTCGTCAACGACACGCGCATCGAATCCGTGCAGCTGCGCGACGGTGATGTGGTTGACATCGGTGATGTGCGCCTGGGCTTCACGCTGCATGACGAAGGCCATGCTGCGCAGGAAGCGACCGTGATGGTACGCACCCGCACGCCGGCCTGAGGGCTTAGTCTTGCGTCAGCCCAGCCAGCGGCTGCCAGTCAAATGAGACACCTGGGCCATGGCCGGCGACGCGAAACTCCGCCGCCACCGCATGTCCTGGCACCAGCGCTAACTGCTCGCCGATAAAAACCAGCGGCCAAGCGTCCCGCAGCCACGGCGGCACACGCCATTCCTGGAACAGGCTCTTGAGCGCGCG
Organism: Pseudomonadota bacterium; assembly: GCA_031371245.1. Taxonomy (GTDB): domain Bacteria; phylum Pseudomonadota; class Gammaproteobacteria; genus JADJYF01. The sequence goes on from JANMJF010000249.1 coordinate 736, forward strand.
GCGCGGCCCACCGCGGTGCAAGCGCAGACGTTCACCGCCACGGCGGTAACTCAGACTGAGATTGCCATGCACCAGCGCTGCCGGCTCAGCACCTTCACCCGGTGTCTCGCGGGCGCGCAACACACCGTGTGACAGTCGCAAGGGTGTCCACGGCACCGCACACGGTTGCCGCTCGGCACTGGGTGCTGGCAAGCGCGCGGTCGTCAGGAAAAACTTGTCGTCGTAACGACGCACCGCGACGCCACGCCACACCACCAGCGGCGAGCCATCGACACGCGCATCGAGCATCTCATGCAGCATGCTCGCCAGCTGTGCGCGCCCGGGCACCGGCCCGCCGGCGCGCGCCAGCCAGCGCTTGACGATGAAAGGTCGCAACGGCCGTGCGCAGCCACGCACGCGCGCTAGATCCAACACCCCATCGTCGTGCAGGAACTGATCAGCCAGCGCATCCAGCACTTCGACCACCTCGCTCTGCAACGCGGCGACGCGCGCCAGGGCCGCTTGTGCGCCTGGGAACTCGCGCTCGAGCGCGGGCATGATCGTCGCGCGCAGCCGATTGCGCGCGAAACGCTGTTGCGCATTGCTCGGGTCGTCGATCCATTCGAGCCCATGGGCGCGTGCATAAGCCAGCAAGTCGGCGCGTGGCTCATCGAGCAAGGGTCGCAGCAAGCGTTTCTCGCCATAACGTCCGCTCGCGCGGATCCCCGCCAGACCGTGTGGGCCGCAACCGCGCAGCGCCTGTAGCAGGACGGTCTCGGCCTGGTCATCGCGGTGATGGGCAGTGATGAGCACGCTGCGACTATCCAATGGTGAAAGCAAGACCGCGTAGCGCTGTTGGCGCGCCCAGTCCTCGATGCTCGCGCCTACTGCGGGCGCGCCGTTGAGGCGCGCGCTGCGGAAGTCGACCCCCAACCGCGCGGCCATCCGCGCACAATGCGCGACCATGCGCGCGCTATCGATCTGCAAGCCGTGGTCGATATGACAGGCCACGAGCAGCACCGGCGTGGGTGCGACATAGTCACGCAGCAGATGCAGCAGCACGGTGGAATCGAGGCCGCCACTGAAGCCGAGCACAAGCCGCTCGATGTCGCCCGTCGCAAGCAGGATATCGAGCCGCGCGCGCAAGCGCGTGGCAAGCGCCGTTGCGACGCTCGCATGCGGGTCGCGCTCAGCGATCGGTGTATTCACCGATCGCTGCAAAGCGCGCGTGACGCTTAGTCACCAGTTCATCCGGTCGAAGCAGTGAAGGCTCCTCGAGCGCCGTCAATATGGCACTCTTCAAGCGCGTCTCCGCCAATTCCGGA
>JANMJF010000251.1:0-5378 GCA_031371245.1 Pseudomonadota bacterium
GTCTATCTGGCCTCGCGCGCCGGCCACTTCACCACCGGCCAGAACTTTGTCATCGACGGCGGCGCGACGAGCGGATCTTGAGCCCGATCAAGCACCGACTATCCATCAATATCACCAACCAACAGAGGCAGCTTCGCCATGCGCGTCATCGCATATCCCAAAGACATGAAAGATCTGATCGGCCAGGAAATCGGCGCGTCCGACTGGGTCACCGTCGACCAGGGCATGATCGACAAGTTCGCCGAAGCGACCGGCGATCACCAGTGGATCCACGTCGACGTCGCGCGCGCCAAGAGCGAAATGCCGGGTGGCAAGACCATCGCCCACGGCTTCCTGACCTTAGCGTTGGTGCCACGCCTGGGGGCGACCATCTGGTCCATCACCCATCGCAGCCGTGGTCTGAACTACGGTCTGAACAAGCTGCGCTTCACCGCACCGGTGCCGGTCGACTCGCGCGTGCGCCTGCGCCAGAAACTGCTGGCCGCCGACGACGTCAAGGACAACGGTATCCGTCTGACTTTTGAGAACACCATTGATATCGAGGGCAAAGAACAGCCGGCCTTGGTCGCAGAAGGTTTGAGTATCGTTTTTCCCTGACCTTGGGTCGTCGCTGCGCTGCCGTCATGGCGACGGCAGCGTGTTTGACTCAGGCGAAACACGCGGCCTTGCCCGCCAGACCGTCGGCCCATACTTCGAAAACATCGAGACGCATCGGTCGCCCGATGTAATAGCCCTGGCCATAATCGCAACCCAGATCGGCAAGAAACTGTAAGGTCGCGGCGTCCTCGATACCTTCGGCCACCACCGTCATGTCGAAGTTGTGGGCGAGGTCGATGATGCTGCGCACGATCTTGGCGTTGCGCTCGCTGTGGATCACACCCATGACGAAGGATTTGTCGACCTTGAGCTCGCCGACTGACAAGCGCCCAAGTTGTGACAAAGAGGAATAGCCCGTGCCGAAATCGTCGATTGAGAGCCGAATGCTGTCGTGGTGGAATTTGTTGAGCGTGGCGATCGCCGCTTCCGGGTCTTCCATCAACGCGCCCTCGGTAATTTCCAGCGTGAGCTGGCATTTGTCGGTGCACCAGATGCTCGCCGACTGGCTGACAAAATCGAAGATGTCGGGGTCGTTGAGCGCAATGGGCGACAGATTGACCGCCACCGAAAAATCTGGAAAACGCGCGAAATAGTCGCCACAGGCGCGCAATGCGGCGTTCAAGGTCCACAAGGTGATCGGCACAATCAGACTCGAGCGCTCGGCGATCGGAATAAAGATGTCCGGCGGGATCACATCACCGTTCGCGCGGGTCCAGCGCGCCAAGGCTTCGGCGCCGGTCAACTGGCCGGTGCGCAGATCGATTTTCGGTTGCAGGCAGAGATAGATCTCGTCGCGGTCGAGGGCTTCGTGAAGAGCGCGCTCCAACACATAACTGTGGATGTTCTTGGTACGGTTCTCCAAGGCCGAGGAATACAGGCTATAACCGGCCGGGTTGTCATTGGCCTGCACCAGCGCAAGCTCTGCGCACCGCAGCAGGCCAGCGGCGTCCGGCGCATTGCTCGGATACAGCGCGATGCCGACCGTGACCTGCACCGTAATGTCGTGGCCGGCGACCAGGAAATGAGATTTGCAGACCTGGATGATCTTGCTGGCCGCGAGCTCGGCCTGGGCGCTGCCTAGCAGATCAGGAAGGATTAAGGCGAAGCCGGCATCTTCGATGGCGGCGACGATATCGCTGTCACGCATCACGGCCGCGATGCGCGCTTGCACTTCCTGCACCACCGCATCGGCGACGTGGTAGCCGTAATTGACATTGATCTCGTGGATACGCGGAATGCGCAAGGCCAGCACCCCCAGCCGTCCTCTGCGCGCAGAGACCGACAAGACTCGCGCCAGATCGTCAAGAAAGCGCCGACGTGGCGAAACCGTGGGCGTGTTGTCGGTCACAACAGGCGCGTAATAGTGTCGAGCAGCGCGGGCGTCATGCGGCCCTGGGTCAGGTAGAACTGGCGAGGATCGATGCCATAAGCGTCCGGTTCGACGCTGCGCTTGATGGTGACAGCACTGTAGTCGTCGCCGAGCTTGGTGGCCTGGGTCGCGAGATCGAGGTCGACGAAACTTGCCAAGGCCTTCTTGTCTGCACCCAGAATCAGCATCAATCGCGGCAGCAGACGGCGCACCCGATTCTGGCCGACGACAATGCCGACTTGGCCGGAATGCAGCTCGACCAAGGTGCCCGTCGGGTAGATGCCCAGACACTGAATGAACTGCTCGACCAGCTCACGCTGGAAAGACTTGCCACATTCATCGTATAGCCGACGCATGGCGTCGTGGGGTGAGATGCCCATCGCGTAGGGACGATCACTGGTGATGGCATCGAAGAAATCGGTGATCGCGACCATGCGCGCAAACGGCACAATATCGCGTCCGGCGAGACCCCGGGGATAACCGCTACCGTTGAAGCACTCGTGATGGGCGTGCACGATTTCAAACACACGCTTGCTGATGTCCGGCACCTGGTGCAGCAGATCAACGCTGTATTCGACGTGCTTTTTGACTTCCTGCTGCTCGGCCTCGGTGAGCGCTGTGGTCTTGCGCACCAGCGCGGGCGGCAGCTTGAGCTTGCCGATGTCGATCAACATCGCGCCGAGCCCGATATCGGCGAGTTCGACCCGCGAAAAGCCCAGATGACGGCCAAAAGCGATGGCCAGCGCGCTGGTGTCGAGCAGGTGGTAGTAGGTATAGGAATCGCGATCTTTGACCAGCCGCAGCCACATGCAGGCATCGGGATTGCGCACCACGCTTTCGGTAATGCCAGTCACGGCGTCCTTGAGGCCGACCACCGCGATCTTGCGACCCCGCTGAATATCGTCCACCACTTCGTCGAGCGCCTCGCAAACCTTGGCGCGGGCAATGCGTGCCGCCTCGATTTCGCTTTCGACCGAGGCACTGTCGATGTGATTGACCGGCCGCGACGGCAGGTAATCGAAGACCTGCGCCTCGCGATCGGACTTAACCACACGATCCTTCCAATCAACAACCGTGTTGTCTTCGACTTCGGTGGGCCGGCCGCGTTTGTCGGTGCGCACCCAGACGGTACGGCAATGCTGACGAAGATTGTTGATGGCATCGAGGTCGTTGACCCAGAAGCCTTGAAAGCGAAATGGCGTGCCCAGCCACGGCCGATCAAGCTTGGCGACAAACATGCCAAGCTTGACCTTGTCCACTTCAAGCAAAATATCCATGCAATAGATAAACCCGTGGAATTTCCTGCGTTGCCACTCACCCGACGCCGGCCCGACGCGGTCGTTCCCCTTGCGCTGCATGAGGGGTGCGCGTCGATTCGATGTTGTAGCGGCGCCCCGGCTGCTTATCTGAACCGTCGCAACAAGAAATAGACGGGGGGTGGCGAAGCCGCGCGCTGCGCGCTCGCCACCGCAACGCTCAGCCGGCGACGGCCTGCCAGTCGAAGGCGATAGTCTGGACGGTGCCAGCCGGCGTATCGGGCGTCGCGTCGGCGTAATGATGAAACTCAAAACGCACGTGCTCAAATTTGAGCGTGAGGGTCTCGGTCGCGTGATTATCCTCGCAGTTGCCACCGATCTCGACCGCCAGTACCCGCAGTTTTTCGAATTTGACCGAGATGAATTTCTGCTGCGCATCGCGCTTGCCGACCACCGGTACGATGTTGATGTCGGCCGCCGGCACCACCCCACCCTGGGCCCACAAGCTCATCACGGTCGGGCTTTCGATGCCGACGCGCTTGACCACCTTGATTTGATCGGGCGCGGCCTGCGTGCCTGCTGCCGACAAACACCACTGCCAAGACACCACGTCGGCCCAGCCTGGGTGGTAATAATTGCGTGAGCCGCCCGTCACGCCGTCGAGTCGTAGAAAAATCTCAAGAGCCATTGTTTGGTCTATCTCCGCTGGGGAAGGCGCCAGCATCGCTTCTGCGGGGATGCAGAGGGCCATCTAAGCATGAATCGGCAACACGTGTACCGGTGGCGTACAGCGGGCGAGCTCAGCCGGCGTCGATTTCCGCCAGCACCTTGCGCGCGATGCGGAACGAGGTGACACCAGCGGGTACGCCGCAATACATGGCAATCTGATGCAGCACGGCTTTCAGCTCGTCACGGCTCAGGCCGTTAGTGAGTGCGCCGCGAACATGCAGCTCGAACTCCTCAGAGCGTCCCAGCGCCGCCAACATGCCGAGATTAAGCATGCTGCGCGTCTTGCGATCGAGGGTGTCGTCACCCCAGATGAAACCCCAGGTGTAATCGGTGACGATTTTTTCCTGGAACTCGCGGTTGAAGTCGTCGAGCCCGGCCATCGCGCGCTCTACATAGTACTCGCCCAGCACCGCTTTGCGCATCTTCAAACCGGCTTCGAACTGACTGTCACTCATTGCTGCTCTCCTGTTCTGCGAGACTATGGTTAGGTAGCAGCGCGATTATGCCTGGCCCGGAACAACCTCTGCGGCGCAGCGTGGTCGAGGGATAGCCCGCTAGGCTGCATCGAAGTGTGAATCGACGCCCATTCTTCGCGCTCGGTTGCGAACCATCTATCGCTAGACTGTCCGAGCACAATCGCGAGCAGCCACGGCAATTGAGACCAGAGGTTTATATGACCGACGACGACACCCATCTTGCGACCGATGAGACCAGGCCCGAGCCGGAGCAGCCCGCCTGCCCGGCGCGGAGGTCGATGCTGGGCTGTGCGCTGGCGCTGACGGTGGCGCAATTCTTCGGTGAGTCCAGTGCCGAGGCCGCGACCAGCGGCAAATGGACCTCGGCCGGTGCGATCAAAGCCTTTTCAAGCGGCAAACCCAAGCTGATAAATCTGGTGGGCGGTCAGGCGCCGGTATTCATTACCAAGTTGTCGGCCACCAGCTGGCAATGCCTGTATGCGGTCTGTACGCATGAGTCCGAGGCACTGAATCTTGCGCCCTCTCACCCCACCTATGCGTTTCAGTGTCCTAACCACGGCGCGAGATTCACCAAGAACGGAAAGGTCGTCAGGGGCCCGGCCAAGCGCGCGCTCATCAAGCTGCCGGTCAAGATTGTCAACGGCAAGGTCATGGTCAACCTCGCAGGTTTCGTTTAACCCGCCGGCGCTGGGTTTCGCACCCGGCGTTCGATGCTAGGATGCCGGCTGCCCATAGCAGCCGGAGACTCCCAATGATCGATCTCTATTACTGGCCCACGCCCAACGGCTGGAAGGTCAGCATCATGCTCGAAGAGTGTGGACTCGCGTACAACACCATCGCCGTGGACATCGGCGGCGGTGATCAATTCAAGCCGGAATTCCTGCGCATCTGCCCCAATAACCGCATGCCGGCGATCATCGATCACACGCCGCTGGGCGGCGGCAAACCGCT
>JANMJF010000253.1:0-3331 GCA_031371245.1 Pseudomonadota bacterium
GGCGTGATGACGAAGCCCGCCATGCGCACGACACGGTTGCGCAGCAGGAGCACCAGCCAGTTCATCACCGCCGGCTCAGAACGCCTCTGCCGCCAAGGCCATGACATTGTCCGCGCCGGCCTCGACCCGCGCGCGATGCACGGAAGTCTCGGGCAGCAGGTGCGAAAAGAAGTAACGCGCGGTGAGCAGTTTGTTAGTGTAGAAGCTCGCATCGCCGGTGCCGCGCGCCAGCGCGTCCTGCGCAGCCTTGGCAATCTGGCCCCACATGTGACCGAACATCACCAGTGCCATCAGATGCAGATAGGGCATCGCCGCAGCGCCGGCGTGGTCAGGCTTCAGCATGGCGTTACGCATCAGCCAGCCGGTCGCGTTCTGCAAGTCAGCCTGCGCGCAACCCAGCGCCGCCACCATCGGCCCGATGATCGCGTCGTCTTTATGCGCGGCAATGAAGTCCGCCACGATTTTCATATAAGTGCGCAAGGCACGCCCGCCGTTGGCCGGCAGCTTGCGGCCGACCAGATCCAAGGCCTGAATGCCATTGGTGCCTTCATAGATCATGGCGATGCGCGCATCGCGCACAAACTGCTCCATGCCCCACTCGCGGATATAGCCGTGGCCACCAAAACATTGCTGGGCGTGGGTCGCGTTCTCGTAGCCCTTGTCAGTGAAATAGCCCTTGATGACCGGTGTCAGCAGGCCGATCAGATCGTCGGCCTGCTGACGTTCATCGGCGCTTTCGGCCAGATGGGTCAGGTCGACCTGCAACGCACCCCATAGCGCCAGCGCGCGGGCGCCTTCGTTGAAAGCGCGCCCATTCATCAGCATGCGCCGTACGTCGGCGTGCACGATGATGGGGTCGGCCTTGGCCTCGGCATGCTTCGGCCCCGACAGCGCGCGACCCTGGATGCGATCCCGCGCGTAATGGGCGGCGTTCTGACAAGCGACCTCGGAGATCGCGAGCCCCTGCACACCGACACCGAGCCGCGCGGCATTCATCATGATGAACATCGCACGCATGCCCTTTTCTTTCTCACCGATCAGATAACCCGTCGCGCCGTCGTAGTTCAGTACGCAGGTAGCGTTGCCGTGGATCCCCATCTTCTCTTCGATCGATCCGCAGGTGACGGCATTGCGCGCAGCGGGTGCGCCGTCGGCGTCCAACAGAAATTTAGGCACGATGAACAGCGAAATGCCGCGCACACTGTCCGGTGCGTCGGGCATCTTGGCCAATACCAGGTGAATGATGTTCTCGCTCAGGTCGTGCTCGCCGGCGGAGATGAAGATCTTGGTGCCGGTGATGCGATAACTGCCGTCGGCCTGGGGCTCGGCGCGGGTGCGCAGCAGACCGAGATCGGTGCCGCAATGAGATTCGGTCAGATTCATGGTGCCGGTCCACACCCCTGCCGCCATTTTCGGCAGGTAGGTCTGCTGCTGCGCAGGGGATCCGACCGCGCGGATCGCGGCCATCGCGCCCAAGGTCAGTCCCGGATACATGGCGAAAGCCATGTTGGAGGAAATCATATATTCCTCGAAGGCGTTGGCGATGACATGGGGTAGACCCTGACCGCCAAATTCAGTGGCCACCGCGAGACCCATCCAGCCGCCGGCGCAGAACTGCGCGTAGGCGGCTTTGAAACCGGGTGGCGCACTCACGCTGCCATCGGCGTGGCGCGTGCAGCCGACTTCGTCGCCCACCTGATTCAAAGGTTGCAGCACTTGTTCGACGAACTTCGCGCCTTCCTCGAGGATGGCTGCGATCAGATCGGGGGTGGCGTCGGCGAAACCCGGCAAATGGGCGTAGTCGGCGATGCGGATGACATCATTCAGAACGAATTGTGTGTCGGCGACGGGCGCCTTGTAGCTCGGCATGAATGTTTCCTCAGGTGGACAGAGCCGCGCAGTGCCGGCGGCGGCCATTCTGGCATTGTCGCGCCAGGGCGTTAAGCGCTCGCCACCGGTGCGACTTCACCTGGGCCGCGCTTGCGCCGTATAGTTCGGTGACTTCAAAAAGATAAACCGGAGAGACACCATGGCCAGTCCGCAAGCCGCCGCGATTGATCAATTGTTCGATAGTTTCGTCGCCGCACTCGGCGCCAATCCGCAAATGGGCCTCGACGAATTGCGCGACCTGCTCGAGAAATGCGGCGACCTCGCCGCCGACCCCGGCGGCGTCGATTATCTGGAAGCCGACGCCCAGGGCACGCCCTGCCTGTGGGCAGTGCCGAAAGGTGCTAGCCAGGATCGCGTGCTGCTGTGCCTGCATGGCGGTGGCTGCGTGACCGGCTCGCGCTTCTCCCATCGCAAGCTGTTCGCCCATATCGCCAAGGCGGTCGGCGCTCGCGCGTTGATCGTCGATTACGCACGCGCCCCTGAGCAGCAGCACCCCGCGCAGGTCAACGAATGTGTGAAGGTTTATGAATGGCTGCTCGCGCAGGGCATCAAACCGGCCCATATCGCCAGCGTCGGCGACTCGGCCGGTGGCAACCTGTGTACCACCTTGGTGCTCGGCGCCAAGGCTCGAGGCCTGCCGCTGCCGGCGGCGGTCATGCCGCTGTCGCCGTGGTATGACATGGAGGCCACCGCGCCGTCCTTCGCGACCAATGCCAAAGTCGAGCGTCTGATCTCGAAAGAAATGTCGCTCAACATGGCGCAGATGTTCTTAGGCAGTTCCTCGCCGCGCGACCCGCTGGCCAATCCGCTGTTCGCTGATTTCACTGGCTATCCGCCGACCTATATCCAGGTCGGTGGCTACGAGGTCATCATCGATGACGCGCTTAGAGTCGCCGCGCGGGCCAAGGCGGCGGGTGTCGAGGTGCATTGCGAGGTGTTCCCGGAGATGCAGCATGTCTTCCAGTTCATGGCCGGCCGCGCACCCGAAGCGGACGACGCCATCCGGAAACTCGCCGCCTGGGTCAAGCCCAAACTTGGCCTAGCCTGAGTCGGCCCCACATTAGCGCGCTGTTTGAAGCGCGCGCGGCAAACTATCAATGCCACTGACGATGTCGTAACACAGCGCAATCGTCGGCACCGGCACACTAAGACGCTGCGCTTCGCGCGCGGCATAACCGAGCGTCTCGTGCACTTCGAGACGCCGGCCGGCCTCCAGATCCTGCAACGCCGACATACGATGGGTCGGTGCCTGGGCCAGCAGCTGACGACCGACATCGCGCAGCAACTCGGCTGCGCTCTGACTATCGCTGGCGTGCGCGATACTCACGACCGGGATCGGCGACTGATCTACCAACGTGATACCGCGCGCCTGGGCCAGCGCCACTGCCTCCCGGATCAGCGTCACACCGAGGGCTGCCAGCCCGGCGTTCTCCAGATAGAC
>JANMJF010000256.1:0-4828 GCA_031371245.1 Pseudomonadota bacterium
GAGCTATCGAACCGGTCGCTGACAAGACCGCGCCGGCATGCACGTCGACCGCGCCCGCGGCGCCGGTTTGTGCCTGGTGTTTGACACTCGCCTGGCCGCCGGCCGATGCGATTAACAAGGCGCTATCGCCCACCAGTTTGAAGGGCAAGGTGCGTTGCACGGGCGCACCGCTGGCAGTGACCTTGGCGCCCCTGGCGAGCGTCACCTCGTTGTGGGCCAGCAACATGATCTCGGGCATGGCGAGGGTCGCGCCGCTCTCGACGGTGACATCGTCGGCGACCACCTCAAGCGTGATTTCGCCGTTGCCGGCGCGGCGCTGGCCGCCGAGCAGCAAGCTTTGTGCACCGAAGGCATTCAAATCGGCGGCGCGAATTTCTACCCGAGAGTCCGCACCGGTCAGTCGATTGACGACCGCCAGATGGTCGGCGGTGACGTCCATCTCGGCGCCGTGTCCGCCGACCGGCGCGTCGGCCAACAAACGACCGGCGAGGCTCAAAGTCTTGCTTGCTGCCAGCGACAGCGAGCCGGCGTCGTTGGGCAAACGGTTGTTCGCACCACCGCTCGGCTTGGCGAAAAACGCACTGGCCCGGGTCTCACGAAATTCACCGCGCAAGGCCCAGTCATCAGCCGTTTCAAGCCGATAGCCCTGCCATTGTGTATCGTTAATGTGGCCACCGGCGGTGCCGAAGCGTCCTGCGACCAAGGGCAGCATGTCGCTGGTCTGGCCGGCGAGTCCGGGCACGATGTCGTCCGATCCGCTGACCGGCGTCAGCAGGATGGCACCCGGCAAAGAGGCATAGCGCGCCGGCAGCACGGCATAACTACCGGCCGACACATGGGGCGCTGCCGCCAGCTCGATGATGGTATCGGGCGCGAAGCCGAAACCGGCCGATTCCAGCGCATCAATGGGCGCGAACTGGCTGCCCAGGCTCGGCAGGATGGCAAACGACCCTGCAGCGTTGTCGGCGGCGAGAATATCGGTCGAACCGCCCGGCCCAGGAATGTGTTCGCTGGCCAACAAGTCGCCACCACCGCGCAAATCGACGACTGCGCCGGCCTTGATCTGAACATTCGCGCCGCTCAGATTGATGCGCTTGTCGGGTAGCGATTCGATGATGCGAGTAACGACGGCGAACGGGTAAGTCCACTGCCGGCCGAACTGGGTCTGGCCGAAGGGCAGCAGCAGATCGGCACCTGTTGCGGAGGTCAGGCTAGCGTTAGCCAGGGTCACGGATTTGTGGCCATTCAAGCTGATCTGGCCGAAGGGTGCGAACAGCGCGCCGCCCTGGGCGATGTGCGCGGCGTTGACCGTCAGACTGCCGCCGGCCGACAGCGGCAGCAGGGCATGATTGGCGGCCGGCGCCAGAAAAGTGATGCGTGCGTCGGGGCCGCTGCTGCTCAGGGTGAAACTGCTCAAGCTTGCCGGATAGATGCGCGCCGCACTCAATTCCACGTCACCGGCCACCGCCAGGCTGCCGAGCAATTGGGTGCTCGTCGTCGCCGGCACACGCGTGCCCAGCATGCGAATGTCACCACCACTGCGCAGGGCGACCTGATTGCCAAAACCCTCAAGTGCCGTATCGCCGATCAGGTCGATATGCGCAGCCGTGACCCGCAAATGCCCATCGCCTAGCGTGGGCGTGGTAATCGAACGCAGTCGATCATCGGAGTTGCCCAGACGGACATAGGGCGCGTTCAGCACGACGCTACCACCGTCGGAGCCGAGCACCGCAGTATCGAGGGTCAGGGACTGGGACAAAGTCAGACTTTGCTCGCCCACAAAACGAATTGCGCTTACGCCTTCGCCGGTCTGTGTCGGTTGACTCGTCAAGCGCAGGGCCGCGAAACCGCCATCGTCGACCTGTGCGGCACGCAGGCCAAGCTGACCGTTCAAGGCCGCCGGTACTGCGTCACCGCGCGGCACATCGGCAGCCTGTGCCGCACCGATCACGATATCGCGCCGACCGTTTGGAAACAGCGGGAAACCGAGACCGACAAGATCTGCCGAGGTTTCGCGCTGGCGGGGATCCAAGGCCAGCGACAGGCCACCACCGTCATGACCGCGTAACGCGCCATTGAGGATCATGCCCTCGGCAGCGATCAATTCGATGTCGCCGCCCGCTGCCTGGACACGTGTCGGTACACGCTGGGACGGCCGCATCGGGTCTGGCAGATCGAATAGCGCAGAGGTCCCCGAGACCTCAATCAGTGAACCGCGATTGGCAAGCACATAACCACGCTCAGCGCGGATCTGCACCGTGCCGCCGTCCAACACTCGACCCAAGCGCAGACCCAGCGCATTGGCTTGCTTGCGTACCGCGCCCCGCGCCAGCAGCGCGGCATGAGGACCAAGGGTAATCGCCTGGGCGGCGTCGAAGCCACGATCATTGCCGACCTCCGGTTGCACTAGCGCCAGGCTAATGTTGCCGGCCGGTGCCGAGATCAGCCCATCGATAAATAAACGGGTGTCGCTGCTCACACTCAGCGTCGATAGTGGATCGGCCAGCAGCTCGGCATCGCGGCCGATGTTCACTTCGCTGGTCGTCAGTAACTGATTTGCACGGCGTTTGTAGCTGAGAGCGAAGCGCGTCGGCAGACGCTGCTCGGCATCCAGATAAACCCGCTCGGCTAGCTCGTCGATGTCGGCGTCACTCGCCGCCACCGCGAAGTCCTTACCAGCCTGACGATTCTTCTGACGCAGATCGACGCGTGAGCCCGGCGCCACCACGATGCCATCGCGGGTCGCGGTGATCAGCACATCGGCAAAACCGCTCGCACCGAATAAATCCGGCGTCAACAGGCTTAGATTTTCGGCCACTGGGCCGGATTTCTGAATGGCAAAACCGCCAGCGCGGAGTTTCATCGTGGCGCCCTTAGTGAACGCAAAGCCGCGCAACGTGCCCGCCACATTGAAGTGCGTTGCCAAGGTATCGTCGGTACTCAGATCGACGCTGCCGCCCTTGCCTGCGACCAGTGCGCCCTTACTGGTGACCTGCCCACCACCGCCCACGTCGATGAGACTGCCGCTTTGCAGATCAAGGTCGCCGGCCGCGCCCAGCGTGACCGTGCCGCCATCGATGGCGAGCGGACCCTGGGCGGCGTTGTCACCCACCGCCCGCCCGTCGCGTTCATTGACCCAGCGGCCCTGGGTCACCAGCGCGCTGCCGGGCGCCAATACCAACGGCTCCACCCGACCTTGGGTGCCGGTTGCCACTGTCTGCACGGTGGTCATCGCGATGCGGCCGCCGGCGCTCTTGACAGTACCTTCGACGGCTATGCCACCGGCGCCCAGTTCGAACTCACCAAAGGGGCCAACGTCGACTTGTGTGCCGCGCGCCAAGCTGATGCGACCATTGGCGAAAATGTGCACGCGGCCAAATTGGCCGTCGCTGAAAAAATCCGGCGAAAGCCGCAGTTCAGCACCCTGCTCGGACTGCACCGTGGTTGCGCCACGCGCGGCGCTAGTCGCCAGGCTGACGTCGTTCAACAAGAAGTTCGCGGGCTTGATTTTTTTGTTGGGACTGCGACCGAGTGTCAGGCTGGCCGCCAACGGCAATTCATTGAACGGCCGCGCGAAGCCGGCCACAGCGCCAGGTTTGTTGCGTTGAAAATCGTTGCTCACCACGTAGCCTTGCAGGTCACCCGCGATCGCCAACTGCGGGGCGGCGATGTTCACACTGCCGGCGTCCTTGCCTTCGATATAGCCGGGCTCGAAGCTTGCAGCGCTATTACTGAACAGTTCATAGCGATCAGTGATGCCCCACTTGCGATGCACGCGTTTGGCGGTGCCAAATATGCCGTCGTAGATGCGCGCCGGATCGGCCTTGCTGATATCGAATACGCGGCCCCCCGAGAGCAGTTTGGTGGTATTGATAAAACCACTGGTGTACTCGACCTGCCCGCCGGACACGTCGATGCTCGCGCCGGACGCAATGTCGATCTGGTTGTCCGAATCAATGGTGACGGTGCCACCCGGCGCCAGGCGCTCATCGAGCGAGCGATGCAGCCCCGCAACGGCGCCACTGACATCGGCCAAGGGTGTGCCCTTGCGAACATCGAAGGTCACCGCCTTGCCGCGCAGTGCACCGTTTTTCTGCAAAGGCGCATCGCGCAATTCGTTGCCGCGCAATTCGACGGTCACCAGATTGCGTGCTACCGATACCTGCGCGTCGCGCAAACCCGAGGCGTCTATGCGGCTGCCGCGCTCAAGGGTCAGTTCAGCTGCTGCGGTCTCGTTCACGGCCGACGTGGTGTTGCGCTGCGCCCTGAGGGAAATATCGCCACCGCGCGCGCTAATCTCGGCACCGGCCTTGACGCTCAGTTTGTTGGCAAATAATTCGATGTCCGAATGGGGCTGCGGCTGGGAGTCAACCGCTACACGCAGATTGCGATCCGCTGCGCGGGCCGCGGCTTCGTCAGGGTCGGTCGAGGCCAAGACCGGTGTGACCTGCGTACGCGAATTCGGCCCCAGCGTCAGGATGCCGCCGTGGGTGGCGGTCGGCCGCTTGGTGGGATGTTTTTCATTTGAAACAACCTGCACTTCGTCGCGCGCCAGCAGGCGCACTGAGCCATTGACGCTGACGCTGGTGGTGGCGCTGGCGAGGCCTTGCTGATTGACCGCATAGCCGAGCAAGGTGACATTGCCACGCGGCGCGCTGACGCTGCCGGTATTTGTCACGGTGCCGCCGCTTTCGACTTCCACCAATAGGCCGCGCAGGTTCGGGTCGGCATCGGGATCGGCGGCGGCCAGATAGACTTTGTCCTTCGCTGCCGCTGCGATCACCTGCCCGCCGGGCGCTTCCACCGTCCCGCCGTTCGTGATCTGGGG
>JANMJF010000317.1:0-14293 GCA_031371245.1 Pseudomonadota bacterium
GGCGCGATTTCGATCAATTTTTGATGCCGGCGCTGAATCGAACAATCTCGCTCCCACAGATGTGTCACCGCGCCCTGTCCATCACCCAACACTTGCACTTCGATGTGCCGTGCGTTGGCGATGTAACGCTCGGCATAGACACTGCCGTCGCCAAACGCCGCTAGCGCCTCAGCACTGCACGCCGACCACAGCGCCGCACCATCGGCACCGGGCATGACCACGCGCATGCCACGTCCACCACCGCCGGCCGCGGCCTTGATCAACACCGCAACCTGCGCGCCTTGCGTGGCGCGGAAATCGGCCAGCGCTGCGGCCGAGCCCAGCGCACTCGAGGCAGCCAAGGTCGGCACTTGGCACAGGCGCGCCAGATCATGGGCGGCGAGTTTATTGCCGAACAGCGCGAGCTGGGCGGGTGTCGGCCCGACAAAAATTAAGCCCGCCGCTGCGCAAGCCGCGCCGAAATGCGCCTGTTCGGCAAGAAAGCCATAACCCGGATGCACGCCCCAACAGTGCGCAGCGGTGGCGGCGGCGACGATCGCGCCGGCATCGAGATAGGCCGCCGCGCCACGTCCGGCAATGTGCACAGCGGCATCGGCGCGGATCACATGCACACTGTCGGCATCATCATCGCTGTACAGCGCCATAGTGATGTAACCCAGTTCGGCCGCAGTGCGCATGATGCGCAGGGCGACTTCACCACGATTGACGATGAGGAGTCGGCGGGTCGTCATGACTGTGCTCGGGTGTGACAGGGGAGCCTCAGTATAACCGCGCGTCGCGCCGCCACGCTGACCGATCACGTGTGTTGCTGCGGTGTAGTCATTGACTCGCTCAGTCGTGCTCGGCACAGTGCGCGCACGCCATGTCTTACCCCGACTTCATCCGTTGATTCCATGATCAAAGCCCTCATGCTGCTGCTCGCTGCCGGCAAGTTCGGCAAAGTGCTGCTCACCTCCGGCACCATGCTGCTATCGGTGGTGACCTATGCTGTGTTTTTTGGCTGGCGCTATGCGGTCGGTTTCGTGCTGCTCATCTTCGTGCACGAGATGGGCCATTACATCGCCGCGCGGCAGCGTGGTCTCAACGTCGGCGCGCCTACTTTCATTCCCTTCGTCGGCGCCTGGATCGAATTAAAAGATCTGCCCCATGACGCCGAAACCGAAGCCTATGTCGGTCTCGCGGGTCCAGTGGCAGGCACGCTCGGCGCCTTCGCCTGCTATTTCCTGGCACGCTGGCAGAACAGCGATTTATTGCTGGCGCTGGCCTACGCAGGCTTCATGCTGAATCTGTTCAATATGCTGCCGTTGTCGCCGCTGGACGGTGGCCGCATCACGGCCGTCATCTCGCCAAAAATCTGGTGGATAGGTGCGCCGCTGCTGCTCGCGCTGTTCCTCTGGCGGCCGAGTCCGATGCTGATATTGATTGCGCTGCTAGCCGCGCCACAGTTGCTCGCCAGCCTACGCGGCGATGCTGGCCGACCAGCCGGCTACTACGATATTCCAAGCGCCACCCGCGCGAATTACGCGTTCTGGTATCTCGGCCTGCTGGCGATCCTGGCGCTGCTGACTTTCGAGCTGCACAGCGTTCTGAAGCCGTCTTGAATTCATCAACAAGGAGTGTAACGACATGACCCTGCGTATCGTGCTGCTGACCCTGCTCGCATTGTTCGCTCACAGATCTTTCGCGGCAGAAACCGCGCAACATCTGAGCAAGGAAGAATTCGAAGCCGCGCTTAAGTACCAGCACGGCGAGGTAGCACTGCCGCAGGGTATTGCCACGCTCAAAATCCCCGCCAGTTTTCGCTATCTCGGCCCGGCAGATGCGCAGCGCATTCTCGAACAGGCGTGGGGCAATCCCAAAGGTGATGACACCCTTGGTATGTTGTTCCCGTCCGATGTCAGTCCGCTGGACGAGAAAGGCTGGGGCGTGGTGATCACCTATGACGAAGACGGTCACGTGTCTGACGAAGATGCCGACGGCATCGACTACGACAAACTCATGAAAGACATGCATGAAGGCGCCGCTGCGGCCAACGCCGAACGCGCCAAACAGGGCCAGGAACCGATCGAGCTGGTGGGCTGGGCGGCGCGCCCCTACTACGACAAGGCGGCCAAGAAGCTGCATTGGGCCAAGGAACTGCGCTTTCCCAATGCACCCGAGCACACGCTCAACTACAACATCCGCATACTCGGTCGCAAAGGTGTGTTGGTCTTGAATGCAGTGGCCAATATGAGCCAGCTCGCCGCTATTCAGACGCGTATGACCGAGGTCTTGGCCTTTACCGAGTTCAACCCCGGCTATGGTTATGCGGATTTCGATCCAGACGTCGACAAGACTGCCGCTTATGGGCTGGCGGCGCTGGTGGCGGGTGGTGTGGCGGCCAAGGCCGGGCTGTTCGCCAAGCTGTTTGCACTGCTGATCGCGGCCAAGAAAATCATCGCCGTGGCGGCGGTGGCACTCATCGCTCTAGTGCGCAAAGTGTTTGCACGCAAGGCCTGAGTATCCGGATCTTTTGTAGGTCCGAATTTATTCGGACATTCTATGCAGCCCACGCCCCATGCGCGCGTAGAGCGCTGTGGCCACGCTGACCCCAGCCAGCACCAGCGCGCCCGTCACGATGCCGGCCACTGCGTCGCACAGCAAGGGCAGCAACACATGCATCACCGGCCCCACCGCTGGCAGGCCCGCGCCCCACTCGCCTGCGTTATGGCCGACGTTGGCGAGCCACGGCAGGCCATGCATGATAATGCCACCACCGACCATGAACATCGCGGCGGTACCTGCCACCGACAGGAACTTCATCAAGGCCGGCGCGGCCACCAGCAGTGCGCGCCCCAGCACACGCGCCAGCGCCGCGCGCTTGTCCAGTAAATACAAACCCGCGTCGTCGAGCTTGACGATGGCCGCCACGAAACCGTACACACCAACCGTCATGAGTACGGCTATCGCCGACAGCACGCCGAGGCGCTGCAACACTGGCGCACTGGCGACGGTGCCAAGTGCAATGACGATGATCTCGGCCGACAGTACAAAGTCGGTACGCACTGCGCCGACGATCTTGTCACGCTCAAAGGCCACCATGTCGACCTGCGGATCTGTCACCGCCTTCAGCAGCTGCGCGTGTTTTGCAGCGTCCTCGGCGGCGCTGTGCAGGAAGCGGTGGGCCAGCTTTTCGAAACCTTCGTAACACAGATAGGCGCCGCCGATCATCAATAGTGGCGTCACCGCCCACGGCGCCAGCGCGCTGATCGCGAGTGCCGCCGGCACCAGGATTACTTTGTTACGCAACGAGCCCTTCGCCACCGCCCACACCACCGGCAGCTCGCGCTCGGCGGCGATGCCTGCCACCTGCTGCGCGTTCAAGGCGAGATCGTCGCCCAGCACACCGGCGGCTTTTTTGGCCGCCAGCTGCGTCATCAGCGTGACATCGTCGAGTACGGTCGTGATGTCATCGAGCAAAGCCAACAGATTGCCGGCGGGCACGGCGATCACCTGCGTATATTGGGGGTGCCTATTCGGCGGGGAATTGGCGCGCAGGTCAAGCCTCGGGGCACGCGATGCGCAGCTTGTCGCACCACGCAACGCCCGGCTGGGCGCATAACAGGCGCACCGAGCGTCTATCGATCAGTGGGCTGCCAAGATCCCATGCAACTCGCGCAACAGACGCTCCGTCGTCGCCCAGTCGATACAGGCATCGGTGATCGAGACGCCGTAACGCAGGGTGTTCGGGCCGGGTTCGAACGCCTGGTTGCCGCCGCCGATGTGGCTCTCAATCATGAGACCCATGATGCCGGTCTCGCCCATGGCGCGACGCGCCACGACCTCCCGTGCGACGAGCGCCTGGCGGGCTGCGTCCTTGGCCGAGTTGCCGTGACTGCAATCGATCATGATGGCGCGCGGCAAGCCGTGGACGACCAGCCGCGCCTCGCTCGCCGCCACCACGGCGGCGCCGTAGTTCGGCTGTGCGCCACCGCGCAGGATCAAATGCCCATGGGCATTGCCGCGGGTGCGGATCACGGCCGTGCGACCACCACTGTCTATACCGAGGAAGTGATGCGGACTGCGCGCGGCAAGGATGGCGTTGACGGCGACCTCGATACTGCCGTCGGTGCCGTTCTTGAAACCGCAGGGCGCCGACAGGCCACTGGCCATTTCGCGATGGGTTTGGGACTCGGTCGTGCGCGCGCCAATCGCGTACCAGCTGATCAAGTCACCCAGATACTGGGGCACCACTGGGTCCAGCGCCTCGGTTGCGGCCGGCATGCCGGCCTCAGCCAGTTCAAGCAGGAAACCCCGTGCGGCAGTCAAGCCGTATTCGATATCGAAGCTGTCGTCGAGATGGGGATCGTTGATATAGCCCTTCCAGCCGGTGGTGGTACGCGGCTTCTCGAAATACACACGCATGACTATCAGCAGCTGCTGGGCCAATTGTGCCGACAGTGGGCCAAGACGCGCAGCGTAATCCCGCGCCGCGACCAGATCGTGAATAGAGCAGGGTCCGACGACCACCAATAGTCGCGGGTCGCGCCCCGCGATGATGGCGGTGATGGCGTGCCGTGTGTCAGCCACCGTCAAGCGCCCACGCGGGCTCAGAGGCTGGCGCGCATGCAACTCGGCCGGTGCTGGCAACAGCGCCACGGCCGTGACGTTGACGTCTTCCAGGGCGGTGGACGGCGACGTGATGAGTGGATCTGTCATGGCCTGCTCCGGATCCGTGACCACCAGCAAGTGGCCCGCACAAGCCATCATAACGTGGCTCGATGGCAAGCCGCTTCAGCCGTTGACGACGAACTGCACGGTGTCGATGGAATGCGGATCTGTCCGAGCGAGATCGGCGGCCATGAAAAAATGGGGTCGACCGAAGGCATAACCCTGCAGGTAATCGATACCAATGCCACGTAGCACGGTGGCTATCTGGTGGGTTTCGACAAACTCGGCGACGGTACGCATACCCATCAAGTGGGCAATGTCGTTGACCGCGCGCACCATCGCCAGCGAGATCGGATTGTCGGCGATGTCCTTGATGAAACTGCCGTCGATTTTCAGGAAGTCGACCGGCAACGAACGCAGATAGTCGAACGACGCCATGCCCGTGCCAAAATCGTCGAGTGAAAATAGGCAACCCAGTTGTCGCAGTTCACCGATGATCTCACCGACCTGGGCGAGATTGGAAATCGCCGAGGTCTCAGTGATTTCAAAACACAGTCGGGCGGGATTAGGGCACTGTTTGACGCGTTCGTGTATGAACGCGATCAGGCGCTCGTCGCCGAGCGAGGCGCCGGACAGATTGACGGCGTAACAGTCGTTGCCACGTGCATCGGCGGCGATAAAGTCCGTGATCTGCTCAACCACGAAACGATCGATGCGCGGCATCATGCCGAAGCGCTCGGCCGCCGGCAGAAAGAAACCCGGCGTGACGATATCGCCATCCTCGTCGCGCAGTCTGAGCAGGATTTCCCAATGGGGCACGCCCAGACCCGCGCAATGCACAATGGGCTGACGCGCGAGCAACAGGCGGTGGTCGGCCATGGCTGCGTCGAGACGATTGATCCAGGCCATCTGCTCGCGACGTTGGGACACCATGGCATCTTCCTGCACGTGCACATGGACGCAGTTGCGGCCGCGATCTTTGGCCAGGAAGCAGGCGGTGTCGGCATCGCGCAAGATATCCGTCACCGAATCGTAGTCGTCGGTGAGGATGGCCACCCCGAAGCTGGCAGTGACCTTGAACTGGCGACGATCCCAGAGGAAGGTGAAGTTCTCGATCATGTCGCGCAGCCGCTCGATGAGCTGCATGGACTCGTTCAGCCCTGCGTCGTAAAGCAGAATGCCGAACTCGTCACCACCGAGTCTGGCCAAGACGTCGCCGCTACGAATCTGAGTCGCCAACATACCGGATAAGCGGCGCAGCAGTTCGTCGCCCGCACCATGGCCACAGGTATCGTTGACCAGCTTGAACTGATCGAGATCCATACAGCACACCGCGTGCGGCTGGCGGCTGCGCCGGCGCTTGGACACTATCTGCTGCAGGCGTGTTTCGAACTCGGTGCGATTGTACAAAGAGGTCAGTGCATCGTGGCTGGCCTGGAAAAGCAGTTTGCGCTGCACCCGATCTCTTTCTTCGATCTCCTGTTGCAGCAGGCCGTTGCTGGTCGACAACTCACTTGTACGTTCGATGACGCGCGATTCGAGCGCGGCATTGAGGGTTCGAAACCGATCGCGCTCTTGCTGCAGGTCATCGACCAGTTCGACATTATCCAGTCGTACCGACAGCGAATCGGACAGGGCGCGCGCCGTGCGGATCGCACCGATCATGACGGCGAGATCGTAAGCAATAAGAAACGGGATGAAGCTGCCGAGCGCCGGGTGCGAAACCGCCACCGTCAACATCGCCGCCATCACCGGCACGGTGAAGGCCAGGAAAGCGCGCAGCGAGGCCGCATACAGCACGCTCGCTGTCCCCATGATGCCACCCAGCACCACGATCACGGCCGCAGCCTGGCGGATATCGGCGAGATCGGGCACCCACATCAGGCCACCCCATATGCAGCCCACCACCAGATTGGAAAAGGTGTAACTCATGCGCCAACGCCCGACATTGAGGTGCGCCAGCGCGGCCCGTCGATGGAGGAGTACTTGCACCACCCGTACCAGCGAAATCGCCACCAAGGCGGTGAACCACGCACGCACCGCTAAGGTTGGGTCGAGGGAGTCGAGCAGGATACAGACCAGGATGCCGGTAGTGACAGATCCCGCGATGGTGCTCGGCAACTGGGAATGCAGCAGCTTCAAGCGACTCAGACGCATGGCCGCCGCCCGCCGCTCGTGGTCGAGGCCTTGGCTGCTGGCTCGCGCAGGTGGCGGAATAGTCCCGTCTGAAAAAGCGTCCGTCATACTCTCGCGCTGCACCCGATAGCTGTGGCTAGATTAGCGGCTACCGGGAATAGAGCCTTGAGCAGCGAGCGGACGGGTGATCAGATCAGAGCATGGCATCGTCGGCCGCCAGACCTAACGTCAAACGGCCGCTGGTCTCGGCGGCCGTGTCGATGTCGAGAAAGGCGTGCACCGCGAGCATATTGATATCGCGGAAATAGCGTTGTAGCGGTGATTGCTCACGAAAGCCGTCGCCACCGAAACCGCGCGCGAGATCGTTAATGGCATTGCGGCATAAATCGGTGATGAAGGCTGCTTTGAGTTTCATGGCAGCGCGGTCAGTGATGTGGTTCTGCTCGTCCCGCACGCGCATATAGCGTTCGAGATAAGCGGCGAGCAAGGTTTCCGCCGCATCGGCGGCGGCGAGTCCGCGACCGAGCCGCATTTGTGCGGCCTGACGGTTGGCGGCCTTGACACCCGTGAGCGTGCCCTGGCGGTCGCGGGTTCGGACCGTAAAGGCCTCGGCCGCGCCGCGCAGCGCGCCAACCAGCACCGGCACCACTTCACACATCAAAAAGGGAATGAAGGGCTGCTGATACATCGCGCCGTGCAGGGCCTGGCCGGGCGTCTTGCCTTCGAGGGCGGCAACGAAGGATGCAGCACGATGGGCCGGCACGAACACGTCTTCCACGCGCATGTCGTTGCTGCCGGTGCCACGCATGCCAGCCACCTGCCAGGTATCGACCAATTCAGCTTCGGCACGCGGCACCATGAACACCAGCGGCTCGGGCGGCAGATCCTGGCCCTGCGCCACCCCCATGAAAGTTATCCACTCGGCGTGCACCGAACCCGAGCTCCAGGGCGTCTGACCCGACAGGCGATAGCCGCCTTTAACGCGCTTCACTTCTCGCAACGGTGACGCCTGACCAGCATTCAATAGATAGGCTTTGTCGGCGAACAGCTCGCGCTGACATTGCTCTGGAAAAATCATGGCGCGCCACGCTGCGCCCATATAAAAAGCCGACACCCAGCCCGTGGACGGACAGCCCGCGCTCAAGACCGCGACGATTTGCGACATGGTCGCGACCGGCAATTGGTGCCCGCCATAGACCTTGGGCGTGAGGGTCGCGAGCAGGCCCGCGTCGATCAGCTCGCGCAGGCTTTCGGCCAGAGGTGCGCGATGTTCTTCGGTACGCTGCGCGCGCGCCGCATAACCCGGCGCGAGCTCGCGCGCGCGGCCAAGCAACACCTTGGACGTCAGTGTCATGGTGTTTCCCTCATGCGGTGGCGTTTGTAGGTGCGCAATTATTAGGTCAATAGGTGGAGAGCGCCCCCCAACCAAATTACCAATAAATTAGGGACAAAAAAAAAAGGGGCAAGGGAGGCGGCGGCAGAGCGCCGCCGCGGAGAAATCAACGCAAGGAAGCGTTGAACGCCTCGAGCGCCTTGGCGCCAGGGCACAGCTCTTTGTCGCCCAGCGAGTTGAGCGGCGCCTGGACCGTGCCGAGGTGGGAATGGAGATCTTCGGGCTCGCGATCGAGATACAGCAGACCTGTCACTAGCTCACCGCGGGCGGCATGAGCCTGCAGATAATTCATGGCAGCAATGCGATCGTAGGCGTCATAGTCCTCGGCAACTTTGTGCAGGCGCACCACGCTGCCATCATGTTGCTCGATGTCTTCCACCGTACCGGCGGCATAGCTGGCGGTGATCTCTTCGCGCGTGGGAATGAAGTCGAGATAGTTGACCGCTTCGTTGTGCTCGCGCAGGTAGTCGTAGCTCTTGGTCGAACCACCGTGATTGTTGAAGGCCACGCAGGGCGAGAGTACGTCGATAAAGGCCGCGCCCTGGTGCTGGACGGCGGCCTTCAAAAGCGGCACGAGCTGCTGCTTGTCACCCGAAAAGCTGCGCGCGACAAAAGTCGCACCGAGTTGCATGGCGACGCTGACCAGATCAATGGCGCTGTCACTGTTGACCGCGCCCTTCTTGGACTTCGAACCGGCATCGGCGGTGGCGGAGAACTGGCCCTTGGTGAGCCCGTACACACCGTTGTTCTCGACCACGTAAACCATATTCACGCCGCGACGGATGGAGTGCGCAAACTGGCCGAAGCCTATCGACGCCGAGTCACCGTCGCCGGACACGCCGAGGTAGATCAGCTCGCGGTTGGCGAGATTGGCGCCAGTCAACACCGAGGGCATACGGCCATGCACGCTGTTGAAACCGTGGGAGCCGCCGAGAAAGTAGGTAGGCGTCTTCGACGAGCAGCCGATGCCCGACAACTTCGCGACCCGATGCGGTTCGATGGACAACTCGAAGAAGGCCTGGATGAGCGCGCCGCTGATCGAGACGTGGCCGCAGCCGGCACAGAGTGTCGAGACGGTGCCCTCGTAGTGGCGACGCGTGAAGCCGAGGGCGTTGACGGCGGCCTGCGGGTGATTGAGTTTCGGTTTGGCGATATAGGTCATGACTTCGGTCCTGCGCGGCGCCGGCTGTGCCGGCGACGGGGGTTGGTGGCTCGTCAGTTACCGACGGCGCTGCGTTGCGCCTGCGCGTGCTTCTTGCCTAAGCGCTCGGCGATGGCGCCGGCGATATAGCGCGCCGTGATCGGCGTGCCGTCATAGTGCAGCACGGGTGTGAGCTTGGATGCATCCATCTCGCACTCCGTCATGAGCAGGGTGCGCAACTGTGCATCGCGGTTCTGCTCGACCAGGAACACCACGTCATGACTGGCGACGAACTTCTCGACATCCTCGTGGAAGGGAAACGCGCGGATGCGCAGGCCGTCCACTACGATACTGTCTTCGGCGAGCAGTTCGAAAGCTTCATCCATGGCGGGCGACGTCGAGCCGTAGTACATCACGCCGATGCGGGTCGCGACTTTGTTGGGCCGACGCACCGGTTGCGGCAGGATGACCTTCGCGGTCTCGAATTTCTTCAGTAGTCGCTCCATGTTCTCGATGTAGTCCGGGCCGGCCTCGCTGTATTTCGCCATGCGGTCCTTGGTGGTGCCGCGCGTGAAATAGGAACCCGAGGTCGAGTGCGTGCCGGGATAGGTTCGATAGGGAATGCCATCGCCATCGACATCGAGATAGCGGCCAAACGCGGTGCCGCCATTTAGCATCTCAGTGGTCATGATCTTGCCGCGATCAAGACGCTTGGCGTCGTCCCAGACCAGCGGCTTGCACAGCCGCTCGTTCATGCCGATGTCGAGATCGGACATGACGAAGATCGGGGTCTGCAGGCGGTCGGCGTAATCGAAGGCCAGCGCGGTCAGCTCGAAAGCCTCGCTGGGATCTTCAGGGAACAGCAGCACGTGCTTGGTATCACCATGGGAGGCATACGCACAACTCAACACGTCGGACTGCTGAGTGCGGGTCGGCATACCGGTCGAGGGACCGCCACGCTGCACGTCGATGATGACGGCGGGGATCTCGGCGAAGTAAGCCAGGCCGATGAATTCCTGCATGAGCGAGATGCCGGGGCCTGAGGTGGCGGTGAAGGATCGCGAGCCATTCCAGGCCGCACCGATCACCATGCCGATGGAAGCCAGTTCGTCTTCGGCTTGAATAATGGCGTAACGCGCGTCACCGGTTTCCGGCTCGCGGCGAAATTTCTTACAATGCCGCTCAAAGGCCTCGGCCACCGACGAGGAAGGCGTGATCGGATACCACGCACAGACCGTCGCGCCGCCATACACGGCGCCCAGTGCCGTCGCGCTATTGCCTTCCAGGAACACCAGCTCGCCGACCGCATCGCGCGTTTCACAGCGCAGGCCGATGGGGCACTGGAATTCGGCACGGGCGTAGTCGCGGCCCATCTCGAAGGCCTTGATATTGGACTCGAGCAGCGCTTCTTTGCCGCGGTACTGCTCGGCGATCAGCTTCCTGATCGCTTCCGAGTCGACGTCCAACAGCGCGGACAGCGCGCCGACGTAGATGATGTTCTTAAACAGCTGACGCTGCCGTGCATCGGTGTAACTGCGGTTGCAGATCTGGGTGAGCGGCATGCCGATGACGGTGATGTCGTCGCGAAACTTCGACGCCGGCATGGGCTTGGTGGAATCGTAGAAGAGATAACCACCGGGCGCGATTTCCTTAAGGTCTTCGTTCCAGGTCTGGGGATTCATGGCGACCATCAGATCGACACCCCCACGACGACCGAGCCAGCCGCGTTCCGACACCCGCACTTCATACCAGGTCGGTAGACCCTGGATGTTCGACGGGAAAATATTGCGCGGGCTGACCGGCACGCCCATACGCATGATGGACTTGGCGAACAGGGTGTTGGCCGAAGCCGAGCCCGAGCCGTTGACGTTGGCAAACTTGACGACAAAATCGTTAACCGCTTCGAGTGCTTTTTTCATGAGTGTCGGGTGCCTCCGCTCAGGCCGCGCGTGCACCGGCGCGCTTGCTGCGGCAACCGGGCCCTGCGGGCTCCATCTCCATCAGGTATTTCTGCATGTCCCAGGCGCCGGTCGGGCAGCGCTCGGCACACAGGCCACAATGCAGGCAAACGTTCTCGTCCTTGATCATGACGCGCTCGGTCTTGAGCGGTCCTGAGACGTACAGGTCCTGAGACTTCTCGGTGGACGGTGCACGCAGATTGCCGCGCACCGCCATTTCTTCGCCATTGTCGGTAAAGTTGATGCAGTCGACCGGACAGATGTCGACACAGGCGTCGCACTCGATGCAGAGCTTGTCGGCAAATACCGTCTGAATGTCGCAGTTCAGGCAACGCTCGGCCTCCGCCAACGCCAGCTTGAGGTCATAGCCGAGTTCGACCTCGACCTTGATATTGGCCAGCGCGAGCTTGAGGTCTTTGAGTGGCACTTTGTATCGATGATCGTTGGAGACATCGTTGTCATAGCTCCACTCGTGGATGCCCATCTTCTGCGAGCTAATCGAAACCTGCGGCAGGGGCCGCTCGGAGACATCGTCGGCATGCAGGAATTTGTCGATGGAAACCGCCGCGTCATGGCCATGGGCCACCGCCCAGATAATGTTCTTCGGTCCCAGCGCGGAGTCGCCGCCGAAGAACACCTTGGGAATAGTGGACTGGAAAGTGGCTTCGTTCAGCTTGGGCATATCCCATTCGTTGAACTCGAGACCGATGTCTCGCTCGATCCAGGAAAAAGAGTTTTCCTGGCCGACCGCGATCAGCACGGCGTCCGCCGCCACCAACTTGTCGGGTTCGCCGGTCGCTACCAGGCTGCGACGCCCGTTGGCGTCGTACTCGGCACGCACCGTTTCGAAGGTCATGCCGGTCAGCTTGCCGTTGTCGTGCTCGAAGCTCTTCGGCACCATGAAATTGAGGATCGGAATACCTTCGTGCTGGGCGTCTTCCTTCTCCCACGGCGAGGCCTTCATTTCCTCGAAGCTCGATCGCACGATGACGGTGACTTCCTCACCACCCAAGCGCTTGGAAGAGCGGCAACAATCCATGGCGGTGTTACCACCGCCGAGCACGATGACGCGCTTGGCAATCTTGTCGATGTGACCGAAGGCCACTGACGACAGCCAGTCGATGCCGATGTGAATATGGGCAGCGGCTTCCGTGCGACCTGGAATGCTGAGGTCCCGGCCGCGCGGCGCGCCGGTACCGACAAACACCGCGTCGTAGTTTTCCGCGAGAACGTCCTTCAGCGAGTTGATCCACACGCCATTCTTGAAATTGACGCCGAGATTCAAGATGTAACCGACCTCTTCGTCGATCACTTCCACGGGCAGACGGAATTTCGGGATCTGGCTGCGTATCATGCCGCCGGCGCGATCGGAGCCGTCGAATAGTGTCACGTCATAACCGAGCGGGGCTAAGTCACGCGCGACGGTCAAGGACGCTGGACCCGCCCCGATGCAGGCAATGCGCTTGCCGTTTTTCTTGGCGGCCGGCGCTGGCATGCGCTCGGTGACATCGCCCTTGTAGTCAGCCGCAACCCGTTTAAGACGGCAGATAGCCACCGGCTGTTCTTCGACACGACCGCGCCGGCACGCCGGTTCGCAAGGCCGGTCGCAAGTGCGGCCGAGGATGCCCGGGAAGACATTCGATTTCCAGTTGACCATGTAGGCATCGGCATAACGACCGGCCGCGATCAAGCGAATATATTCAGGGACGGGCGTATGGGCCGGGCAGGCCCACTGACAATCGACTACTTTGTGAAAATAGTCGGGATTACCGATATCTGTGGGCTTCAATCGCCACTCCTCCGTGCGGGATGGACTTCACCATTTCCCGGTGGGTACGACATATAAGATCGGGCCAGAATTCTACGCCGTATGGCCGAGCCGTGCCAAGCGCCGCAACCGCCGCGAAGCGGAAAAACTCTGGGAAAAAAGCCGCGCTATCTATCAAGCTATGGAGCAGACCGGCGAGCGACCTCAAGCGTCGATGCGCTCATGTTCAAAGCGCATGTGAGGCCGGGCTTAGTGCAACTCAGTAGTGCGCAACCTCGCGACCGAGCGCGTGTAGTTCGGCGACCACGCGCGCGCGCGCCGCCGCGATATCACCAGGGCGCGTTGTCCGCGCAGCCTCGACTTCAGCTGCGGTATAGGGCGTGAAATCACGCGGCAAATTGGCCGTGTCGAAAGCGGGCAGCATCCAGTTCAGAAGTGCAGCCACCGCCGCATCGGAGATGGGCGCCTGCGCGACACCACCGACCTGGATCACAAAGACCCGGCCGCTCTTGGTGTGGGCGAACTGTCCGACGCTGCCCGGCAACGGCGGCACGTGATTACCGACGCTGCCGCTGCCATCGCTCTGGTGGCAGCCCGAGCAGTACTGGAGGTAGTTGAGTTCAGCCGGCGTGGTATGGGCGGTCTGCAGCGAGGGTTCAGCCCCCGCCGCGCCCGGGAGAGTCGCGACCAGTACGGCCGCGACCTTGAGCAAAGGGCGGCGATGCACGTTCAGCCAGCGTTGGCCGATACGCCCAGCACCACCGATACCGTGCAGTGATAGGTATTGCTCTCGTTGCCCATGCACCAGTTGACGTCATTGTGCACGCTCAGGCGGTAACCGGGGCGTTCGCCCTCGTTGGCGTTGCAGAAACAACGGCCGCAGGAGGTAATGCCGCAGCAGTCGTTGTAGCTGACGATATAGTCACGACCGTCGTCAGGGTTGTGGCAGGTACCGATCCAGGTCACCGACGACGGTTGCGAGCCAGCCGGACACTGCGTCACCGAGCCGCCGCAGCAGGTGCACAGGAAGCCATCCAACGAACAGTAGCGCCAGTATTCACAATGGCTGTCGTTCGTGGGGTCGAGCTTGCTGTCGGGTGCGCCGCCGCCATGCGCGGCTTGCGCGACCCGCGCGAAAGGCAGCACCGGCAGCAGGAAAGCGGTTCCGACCAGCGTGCGGCTGATTTTGGTCAGCGCACTGCGACGCGAGGTCTTCTGGGCCACCGCGCGCGCCTGACGCTCGAAAA
>JANMJF010000339.1:0-2146 GCA_031371245.1 Pseudomonadota bacterium
ATGCGGCGACCTACGCCGGCTTCCTGTGCAATGAATACGGTATGGACCCGATTTCCTTCGGCGGCACGCTCGCGGCCGCGATGGAACTCTATGAGATCGGTGCCATCACCCAGGAACAGACCGGCGGCGTCGAACTGAAATTCGGCAACGTCGAAGCGCTGTGTCTGATGGCCGAATTGGCTGGTAAGGGTGAAGGCTTCGGTCGTGAGCTCGGCCTCGGTTCGAAGCTGCTGACCGCCAAGTACGGTCATCCCGAATTGTCGATGGCGGTCAAGGGCCAGGAATTCGCGGCCTATGACGGTCGTGCGATGCAGGGCATGGGCTTAGGCTATGCGACCAGCAACCGCGGTGCCTGCCACCTGCGTGCCAATCCCTATGCCAGCGATTTCACTACCCAGGAAATCAAGGACAAGCCGGAGGTCGTGCGTACCAGCCAGGATTTGATCTCGGCCATCGACGCCAGCGGTCTGTGCCTGTTTACCTTGCACTCCGGTGCCATCCCTGAGCATTACGCGCAGCAGCTTGATGGCGCCATCGAAGGCGGCTGGGATCTGGCACGCTTCCAGGAAACCGGCGAGCGTATCTGGAATCTCGAGCGTCAGTTCAATCTCGCTGCTGGCCTCACCGCCGCCGACGACACGCTGCCAAAACGCATTCTGCAAGAGCCGGCGCCGAGCGGCATGGCCAAGGGCAAGGTCAGCGAATTGCCGGCCATGCTGCCCGAGTACTACCGCCAGCGCGGCTGGAGCACGGACGGCAAGCCGACTGCGGAAACACTCACGCGTCTCGGCCTGGCTTAAGGTCCGGTGCGCATCCACGTCAAACTCGTGGGGTGGATGCGCCAGTACCTCGGGCCTGGCATCGAGCACTTCTACGAACAGCATTTCGACCTCGCCGAAGGCATGACTCTCGGCGAGCTTTCGGACAAGTTCGGCTTTCGTGCCGAGACCGTCTTCGTCGCCATGTGCAATGGCGACCACGTGCGCGACGAATCACTCGATAGCGCCGTGCTGCATGAGGGCGACGAAGTGGTGTTCGTACCACCGCTGAAAGGCGGCTGAGCGTTCACGACCCGCTGCCAGGAATTCACCCCATGCCTTTCATCGTCGTTCTGCTCCTGACCGTGTCGTGGGTAGTGGCGGCCGGTGCTGCTGACGACGCTAGCCTCGACGTGGTGCTGGCTGGCCAGTCGCATCGCTACGCGCGCGTCGACCTTGAGCGCGAACTCACCACCCACACACTCACCGTCGCCGATCCCGATCACGATGAGCCGCAAACCTATGACGCCTTTGCGCTCACCGATGTACTCGCGCTGGCTGGCGCCGCCGCCAGCCATGGCGACGAACTGGTATTCGTCGCCCGTGATGGTTATGCACCGACGGTGGCCTATGCTGCGCTCGCCGCTCATCCGGCCTTCGTCGCCTTTCGCGAGCACGGCAATCCCAACGGCTTCGGTGTGGTCAAGCAGGGCAAGGCCATGGTTTCGCCAGCGCCCTATTTCCTGGTATGGCGCGAAGGCAAGTCGCTGGGCGCAGATTTCCCTTGGCCCTATCAGCTGGTGCGCATCGAGGTGGTGGACTTCGCCGCCAAGTACGCTGCGCTTTACCCGCGCGATGTGGCGGCCACTGGGCCCGAGCTGCGCGGCTTTCGCACCTTCAAGACCCATTGCCTGCGTTGCCACTCGATTAATCTGCAGGGCGGCGAGCTGGGGCCCGAGCTCAATGTGCCGAAGAACGTTACCGAATACTGGGACGGCGGTCATCTGCGCGCCTTCATACACGACGCTTCGGCCTACCATGCGCATAGCAAGATGCCGTCCTTCGTCGGCGCACTGAGCGCCACCGACATCGACGATGTGCTGGTCTATCTGTCGCTTATGAAGACGCGCAAAGTTCGAATACCGTAGAGGATGGTAACCATGGCCAGACACGCAAGGGGAAGACATGATCACTAAGGGCATCAAAGAACTATGCGCCGCCGCCGAGCGCGAGATCGAAACCATGACAGTCGAGCAGGTCATGGCACTCACGGGCGACCCCTCGGTGCAACTGGTCGATATCCGTGACATCCGTGAGTTATGGCGCGACGGTGCCATTCCTGGCGCAACCCATGCGCCGCGCGGCATGCTGGAATTCTGGGTCGATCC
>JANMJF010000351.1:0-6490 GCA_031371245.1 Pseudomonadota bacterium
ATGGTGGTCAATTACTTGGCCGACAGCACAAGCGCCGAGATTCTGATTTCAGGCTGCCGGCAGGCTGCGGCAGAATTGACACTAACGACCATGGTGGCCAATTTTTCCCAGGGGGTCATGGCTTGCCTGGGGCGTTCATGACCGCTCGGTCGTACTGCGCCACGACAGATCAAGGTTTGCGTGCCACCAGTTGTGCCCCACCACTCAGCAGTGGCGGATAGAGGTGATGGAAGCGGCCGAGTTTGCCGTAGCCGACTCGCTCATAAACAAGCGTGGCGGAGGCAACTACCGCTTTATGAAAATTGCGAATCAAATGCGTTTCTGCCGTAGCGCGGGCCTCCGAAAGGCGATCCGGCGTCAAACCATGAAAAGCGGTAATCGGCGCTCGATTTACCGAAATTGACAATTTTTACCGTGTTTCACACCACCCGGCACAGTATTGTCCGCCTGGCAGCACTGCATCGCTCAGGTCAGTCAGGAAAGTTGAGACTTATGGACGCTTCCGCTGAGAGCCGGGCGTGTGACACCGTTCCGAAATCCGGCTCACACATCTCTGCCGCCGCGCCGCTATACCGTCCCAGGGCCAGTATCGACACAGGTGCTCGCCCAGGAGAAATTGGAACACTGTGACCGCCTCGACCACGACAACTTCACTGCCATCGTGCAGCTTGCCCCGCATTTTGCTCCTCGTGCTGGTGTTGACCGGCCTTGCGCGCCCGGCCTTGGCGACGATCTATTTCGTCGACACCGATATTGGCAACGACGCCTTCGCCGGGCAAACCTCCAGCCCCGGGAATGTCGGTAGCGGCAGCGGCCCGTGGCGCAGCCTGGCGCGTGTCGCGGCGGCTGTTCTGCAACCCGGCGACGAGGTGCGCCTGCATTGCGGGCAGGTGTGGGCCGAAACGCTGCGCATCAATCAATCGGGGGTGAACGGCCTGCCCATCCTGCTGGGTGCTTATCCCGAGCCGTGTACGAACAAGCCGCGCATCGATGGCACGATTGTGATCCCTGCCGACAACTGGGAACGCGATCACGGCGCGGTCTACCGTGTGCGTTTGCCGGTCAACCTGGTCACCAACGGCGCACTTGATCGCTCGGTAACCCAATGGGCGCAGGTACAGTCCGGCGCCAAGGGCAAACTTGTGTTCAACAAGGTCTGCCCGAAAGTCGCCGGCGGCTGCCTCAGCTTCACCTCGCCGGCGAAGGTCAAAGGCCTGCTTGCGAGCCCGAGGTTCACGCTGCGCGCCGCCGCGCGATACCGCCTCAGCTACTCGGTGTTTGTGCCCAAGGGCAAGAACGCCGTGCTGCGCCTGCGACGCAGTGGCCCCACCGATCTCACCGCGCTCGCTTCGGCTATCAAGATTACGGGTTCCGGCACGTGGCAGACCCGCACTGTCGACTTCGTGGCCCGCAACGGCGCGACCGACGCCCGTTTCGATGTCGAGGTGCCGGCGCAGGCCGTAACCGTGATGCTACGCGCCGTCGCCGTGCAGCCGCTGACGGGCGTGCCGAATAATCTGCTCATGGCGGGACGCGATCTGCAGCCGGGGCATCATCCGAACTTTGGCTTTGACCCCCTGCTGCCCAATTCGGTCTACCTCAAGACTACGGCGGACTCCAACCAGGTAACCGACAACCTTGGCACCGGCAGCACCTTCCTCACCACGGGCAACGATCTGGTCTTGCCGCCAGGCGCTACGCTGGCAGCCGGCATGCAGGTCCGAATGCGCTCGGAGAATTGGAATCTCGATGAGCGCACCATCACCACAGTTAACGGCACCCGCATCGATTTCACACCCAAGACCACTTACCGTTTGCAGGCTGATTGGGGCTATTTCTTCGTAGGCGCCGCCTGGATGGTCGATAGTCCGGACGAGTGGTTCTTCGACAGCGCGCACCGGACGCTGACCGTGTGGATGCCCGACAGCGCCAATCCCGGCGCACGGCTCGCTTATGCCTCGCTCGGCACCGGTATCGACCTGACGGGCCTGCATGATGTGGTGGTGGATAATCTCGCGGTGCGTGGCACCGCGACCGGCGTCGATGCGAGCACCACCGCGCGCATTACCATGCGGAACTTGCGTATCGAAGACTCGGCTGGCCGCGGGCTAAGCTTCAAACAAGGCCAAAGTATAAAGATAGAAAATTCAGTGATTGTCCGCACGCGGCTCGACGCCATCAATGCCTGCAAAGCAGGCGCGGTGGAATGCGGCAGCCACAACAGTGTCACCAACAACACCATCGTTGACAGCGGCGTGCAGGTGGCAAACGCCAAGGTAGTGAGCCTGCCCACCACTATCGACGGCGCCATAAGCCTCGGCGCCGACGCCACGGTGTCCGGCAACAAGTTGGTGCGCAGCGGTACTTACGGCGTGTTTTTACGCGGTAACTCGACGATCGCCAGCAATTCCTTTACAGACACCTGCTTGACCCTCGACGACTGCGCCGCCGTCTATTCCAACATGGCATCAAACGGCTCGACCTTTACTGGCAACTTCGTGCGCGGCGTGTGGGGCAATATCGCCGGCACGCCCTACACGGCCACCCGCTCGGTCGGCATCTATCTGGACGATCAGTCACAGGGCATGGTCGTCGATGGCAATACCCTTCTCGACGCCGACAACGGTATACAAGTGCACAACGCGTTCAACAATGTGCTGAGGAACAACGCCTTCTACGGCAACCGCCGCTTTCAGCTGTGGTTCCAGGAAGGTAGCCATGTACTGCGCGACAATGGTGATATTCATGGCAACGTGGTGAGCAACAACGTGCTCGTGCCGACGGCCGACGCGCCCGCCTTACGTCACGAAACCATCCTGGCCGATACCCACGACTTCGCCACTTACACAGGCAATGTGTATTCCGTTCTGCTCGGCACTAACGTAGCGCAGGAAACCTACCCCGATCCCGCCAACTCGACGCTCTATACGATGTCGCAGTGGCAGAGTGCTACCGTCAACGGCACGCCACGCAATTCCGACGCTTCAGGCCGCGCTATCGCACTTGAGGGATTTACAACATTTCGCACCAACGGCGGCAACATCATACCCAACGGC
The DNA here is from genome assembly GCA_031371245.1 of Pseudomonadota bacterium. Lineage (GTDB taxonomy): Bacteria > Pseudomonadota > Gammaproteobacteria > JADJYF01. Next base: position 3,057 of record JANMJF010000351.1, read on the forward strand.
GATTTATCAAGCGGCCTTGGCAACTGGTCACGCTTCAATCAGACCGCGCCACTTGCGGCGATGACACTGGTGAACTGCGGCGCGAGCAACTGTGTGCAGATAGTCGCCGGCGCACCGACCAGTCTGCTCTCCTCTCATAATTTTGCCGTCACTAAGGACCAGTTTTATCGGGTGAGCTTCGACGCCAGCACCGGGGTCGAGGGCGAGACCATCACGGTCGTGCCGCGCAAAGGCGGCGGCACCCAGTTCATCAACCAGAATGGCAACCTGGCAGCCGATTTCGGCAGCATTGGGCCCGGCGTCGGCACCATCACTTTCACGGGTAGTGTCGCCATGAAGCGCTATTCGTTCATCTTCAAGGCAGCGGTTACGGTCACGCTCAACAATAACTTGGCCGCACGCGTGGATTTCGCACAGATACCGAACGGCCACACTTTGCGCGTCGACAATCTCGAAATGGTCGCGATCACACCCGTCGACGCGACGGCCCTCAAGACCGCCATCGTCTACAACGACAACCCGGCGGCATCGGTGGAGCGGCCTTGTCCTGACGCAGCCACGGCACCGGCCAACTGTTCGCGATTCGTGAAATTACTGGATGCGACCCCGGTCAGCTTTCCCTACCACCTTGAACCACTCGCCCACGAGATCTTCTACACCCGCGACCCTGACAAGGTAGACACCGACAACGACGGCATCGCCAATACCCAAGACCTTTGTGTCGCAACGCCAGCGAACCTCGCGGTCAACGCCCGCGGCTGCGCCATTTCGCAGTAGGGTCCGGTCTGCCTGTCAGGGCATTAATCGCAGCGGTAACGGCCCGATATCCATGGTCTCGCCTATCCCGACTATGCTGCGCGCACCTGCCAAGGTCTCCACGCTCGCCACACCGGCCGGCACGGGGATGACATGGCTTGCGGTGTCTTCACTCCAAACAATGAAATAGGTCGCGCCATCGCGTGTGAGTGTGCATTGCCACACTACGCCCTTGCTTGCGCACTCGTGCACGACGGCGCCGCGCATCCACCCTTCCATGGCCAGGTAGGCGGTGGCACTGGGACTGGCCTGGCCATCCACTTGCAGGAAGCCCATATCCAGATGATCCCATGAGTACCAGTAATAACGCTGTAACCCGCCAGCCCATCCGATCAACAAAGCGCGGGCCACGTAGGCCGGCGACAACACCGCATCGATCTTGGGCCAATGCGGGTCGATGGCCGGCGCCTTGCTCGGCCCGAGGTCTAGTCGCCAGCCGCTCTCGGTGTTCCACAGCGGCTTGTCGGCGACGTGGTACTTGGCGAGGATTTTCTGCACGCCACGCAGGGTTCCGAGCATCGATTCCGGCGTGCTGTGGGCGGCGTATATGTGATGGGCGATGACGTCGACACAGCGCGCCCCGCCGTGGGCGAGGAAGTCATCCAACCACTGCAGATTGTTTGGATAGCCGCCCACGACGGAAGGCGAGACGACCGTGATCTGCGGGTCGATGGCCTTCAAGACCGACGCTGCTTGACAACCCATATCGACCAGTGACTGCACACTGCCGGTGAAGAACCCGCCGTTAGGCTCGTTCCAGATTTCGTAGTTGCTGATTTGCCCTTTGTAACGACGAGCCACGCGCCTAACGAAATCATTCAGCTCTTCGGCATTGCGTGGTTCTGCGGCAGAGCCTGGGCCATAGGGACCTTTTTCTTGCGGTCGTGCACTCGCCCAGGTGGGCGTCGCACCCAGCGTGTAGAGAAGATCAATCCGCCGCTCACGCGCCAGACTGACCAATTGATCGAGCGGACGAAAGTCGATAGTCGGGCCTTTGTCGGCGAGATAACGCCAAGCGACTCGCGCGTCCCACAGGCGCCAACTGCCTATGCCTTCGCGCGGAATCCTGGTGGAGGTCGCCGCGCGATGAAAATGCATGCCGAAGTAGGTCGCGGGTACCGGCACCTGAGCGGGACGCAGGTTTTCGTCGGCGCCAACGGCAAGACTCACGACACTGAGTAGCGCCAGCAGAATTTTTCTCATATCCCATTTCATTGAGACCGGCCTCTTGCGCAGTTCAAAGCGATTGTTCGTCGCCCCAGGCCCGTCGGGGCGCTGTCCTCGCCAACAATGATCCTTGAACACTTTAGGACGTCGCCTGCATGGCCCGACGCGCTGCGTATACCGCCAGGATCTCGGGCAGGCGCGCGTGGACATCAGCACTGGCCGTCAGTGGCCAACGCGGTAGTGGCAGGGTTAATGCGGCCAGCGCCTGCGCCAGTTCCTGCAGCGTGTCGAACAGTCGCAACTGCTCCGAGGCAGCGGCATAGCGCAGCAGTTCCGGTGTGCCGCCGCGACGTAGAGCAAACACCACGCGGCCTAGGGCCAGCGCTTCGAGTATCGTGGTTCCACACGGTTCCTCCCAAATGGACGGCACGACAACCGCGTCGGCATTGAGGATCTCGGCCACGACATCGGGATAGCTCAACCAACCCAGAAAAGCGACGCCGCGCTTCTCGTGCCGTTCTCGTAGCGATAACAAGCCCGGCCCGGCGCCCCCGACTCGAATGTCGAGGCTGCGCAGCGCCGTATCACTCAAAGCCGCCAACAGCGCCGAAAACCCTTTGGTCTCGTCGATGCGCCCCGCCATGATGATGCGCAGTCTTTCGCGCTGTACCACGTCCTTTTCATTTACTTTCGCCGCCACCGAGGCAAGCTGTTGGGCGTCGATAAAATTATGCACAACATGCGTATTCATGACGGTCGACGGCGACAAAATTTCGAGACATCGCTGCTCCACAAACGCCGATACGAAAATCGCGCGGTGGCGAGTATAGGCAGTTCGAGCTGCATCTCGACGCGCCTCGACGGCCAAGCCGCTAAGGAAAGCTTGGAGTCTATTCGGCGCAGACGTTGCGCATACTGCGCAGGCCCGTGGCGCACGCGCCGGACAGGGCGCGCCATCCCGAAACCGCACATGGCGCAGACACTCGCTACCCTGGTCGTGCAGGGTTTGCACGAAATTGATATCCGCCGGCAGCGATGCGCCTAGTTCAGGAAAATGACCGTGATAGTGAATGATGTCCCAGGGTCCGCGGAGCCTGAATATGGCCGCGCGAATGCGCGCGGCCATATGGGGACGACGCAGCGGATTGAATACGCCGAGCGTAGCCTCTTTCCACCCCGTATGAGCAAAGCTGAAGCCGCGATGAAGAGTGCCGACAAACTCGTTGTTACGATCATCGCTCGGCATATCATTGCGCCCGAGAAATTCCACTTCGTGACCAGCTTGGATAAGCGTATTGGCGAGCAGAACGGCATGTTTGCCCGCCCCGCCGAGGTGCTGCGCCGGCAAGTCCTCCGTCACGAACAGAATGCGCATATTCAGCAGACCAGGGTGTTTGCGCGTCGCGGCCACAGCCGCGCCAAGACCATAGCGCGCGCTTCGTCGCGCAGCA
>JANMJF010000418.1:0-1680 GCA_031371245.1 Pseudomonadota bacterium
CCATTCACCCTCGGGTGGGCGGGTTTTCATCATGAGCGGGATCAGACTGCCCATATCACCGCCGGCCGAAAAAGCCTGCTCGCCGGCACCGGTCACCACCACCACACGCACGCTGTGATCGGCGGCCGCGTCACGCCAGAATTGCGCCAGCCTGACCACCATTTCCGGCGACAAGGCGTTGCGCTTGGCGGGACGATTAAGCGTGACGACGGCGATGCCATCGATTTGTTCAATGAGAATATGCGGCATGATTATTCGCCCTCCCGACTATGCGTGTTCAGCCTGAGGCTGAATACGCGCATGCCCTTGGCGTGCAGTGACGATGTTAAAATATCAACCCGGCAAATGCGATGCGCGGCGCGACCTGTGCTTGCCGACAATAAGCGCGTCTGGTGCGAAGTGCTCGCACCCTCAATGGGAGCGATGGGCATGATGATCCTTGATGGTATCCGCGTACTCGATTTCACGCAGTATCTGGCCGGGCCGACGGTGACGCGGCTGATGGCGGAAATGGGCGCAGAGATCATCAAGATTGAGATCGCGCCGAACGGCGATCCGTCCCGTGGTTTGCCCTTCGCCGATCGCAATCGCAGCGGCTATTTCGTGCAACAGAATCGCGGCAAACAAAGCCTCTGTCTCGACTTGAAGCAGCCGGCTGCTTTGACCATCCTGCGCGAACTGGTGAGCAAGGTCGATGTGGTGGTAGAAAACTTCGGGCCTGGCGTGATGGAAAAGCGCGGCCTCGCTTATGCAGATCTACGCGCGATCAAACCAGACATCATCATGGCTTCGGTGTCTGCTTATGGACGCGAGAGCACGCTTGCCCACAAGACTGGCTACGATTGGGCCGCGCAAGCCTTTGCCGGCCTCATGCACATGACGGGCGCGCCCGATGGCCCGCCGATGCCGATAGGCTTCGCGGTCGGCGACATCGGCAGCGGCGTGCACGCCTTCTCAGCCGTTGGCTTTGCACTCTTCCACCGCGGCCGCACTGGGCAAGGCCAGTGGCTGGATCTGAGTATGGTTGATGCGATGTTCCATATGCAGGACATCGCGCTGCAAGCGCATACCCTGAGCAAGGGTAAATTCATGCCGAACCGCATGGGCAATCACCATGCGCTGGTGTGTCCCTTCGGCGTGTTCAAAGGACCCAGTGGCTATCTGGTGATCCTTGCCCTGCAACCGCAATGGAAGAATGTGTGTGCGGCGCTAGGCCAGCCTGAACTCGAACATGACGAGCGCTTCGCCCAGGCCGATCGCCGCGCTACTAATCAACTTGAAGTGATCGCCATCATCGAAGCGTGGCTGACGGGTTTTACGGATAACGCCGCCGTGCTTGCCCATCTTGAGCTGCATCGTGTGCCCGCCGCGCCGGTGTTGAATCCGATCGAGGCCATCCAGGAGCCTTTTTTTCTCGAGCGCGGGATGGTGCGGTTCATCGAAGATCCGGTGCTTGGCGAGCTTGCGATCCCGGGCTTTCCCTTGCGTTTCTCCGCCCAACCGGAGCGTCCAGAGCTCGTCGCGCCCGTGCTCGGCGAACACAATGCCGCCGTGTTGTCGCGCCTGCTTGACAACGCCCCGCATCAGACCGCGGCGCTGGCCGCGCACGGTGTGCTGGTCGCAGGTGACCGCTAGGTCGCAGCGGCGGCCAGCACGCCACGCGCCACCAGATCTTCGATC
>JANMJF010000420.1:0-1771 GCA_031371245.1 Pseudomonadota bacterium
CGGCCTCGATGAGGTTCTTCCGGATCTCGCCCTCGCCCGACTGGTTCGACGACATCGAGCCGTTGGCGAGCACGAAACCGGCGAGGCCGGTCGGCGCGAGATGGTGGATGAAGTGCTGCACCCAGGCGTAGTTGGCGTTGCCCGCGGGCGGTGTGCCGTAGACCCAGCGTTTGTCATCCTTGAGCAGCTCGCCGCGCCAATCGCTGTCGTTGAAGGGCGGGTTGGCCAGCACGTAGTCGGCCTTCAAGTCGGGATGACGGTCGTTGTGGAAGGTGTCGCCGTGGCCGATCTGGGCGTCGATGCCGCGAATGGCGAGGTTCATCTTGGCCAGCCGCCAAGTAGTGTAGTTGCTCTCTTGACCGTAGATGGAAATGTCGCCGAGCTTGCCGGCGTGGGCTTCGATGAACTTCTCGCTCTGCACGAACATGCCGCCCGAGCCGCAACAGGGGTCGTAGACGCGGCCCTTGTAGGGGCTGAGCATCTCGACCAGCACGCGCACCACATGCGAGGGCGTGTAGAACTGGCCGCCGCTCTTGCCCTCGGCGCTGGCAAAGCGGGAGAGAAAATATTCGTAGACGCGCCCGAGGGTGTCCTTGGCCTTGTCGGCGGCGCTGCCGAGCGCGATGTCGCTGACCAGGTTGATGATCTGGCCGAGACGCTGCTTGTCGAGACCGGGGCGGGCGAAGTCCTTGGGCAGCACGCCCTTCAGCGTGGGGTTGTCGCGCTCGATGGCGGCCATCGCGTCGTCCACCAAGGTGCCGATGGTGGGCTGCGGCGCGCTGGCCTTCAGGTGCTGCCAGCGCGCTTCCTTCGGTACCCAGAAGATGCTGGCGGCGCGGTACTCGTCACGGTCTTCAGGATCGGCGCCTTCAGCCTGCTGGGCTTCGAGCTCGGCATGCTTGGCCTCGAAAGCGTCCGAGATGTACTTGAGGAAGATCAGGCCCAGCACGACGTGCTTGTACTCGGCCGCGTCCATATTGTTGCGCATGGCGTCAGCGGCGGCCCACAGCTTGGCCTCGAAGCCGAGGTTGGCGTTGGAATCGTTGTTCTTGGTGGTCGCCTTGGCCATTCGAATCCTTACTGCGTCATGAAACCGGGGTGTGAGTCGTGCACGCACCAAACGTGCCCTTGAGCAGCGCAAAGGCAGCCGCCCGAACGCTTGGTTGCGCATTGATACTCATAGCGTTCCGCTTATTCGTCTTCAGTCGGACAGCAGTTCGCAATGGATGGCGAGCAGGGCCGGGATGGTCGCGGGCGCGCGACGTCCGAAGCCGCACTCGGTCGCGATGCCGAAGCCTTGTGCATGACGGCGTGCGGTAGTCAGGCGCCGCCGTGAGCCGGCCACGCCGTCGCTATGATGGACGAGGCCGAGATAGAGTCGTGCGGCGCCGATGTCGAGCCCGGCGAGCGGGGCGAAATAGGCGTCGTCATCGCGGTCGCGCGGGACCGGCATGTGATAGAAGTCGATGGGCCGCGCCGCCGCCGTGTGCGCGATATTGGCCATGCGCACACACGTCGCGAGTGTCGGCGGTTCGATGACATGGTGGTGACCGAGGTCGCCGTAACACAGATGCAAACCCATGGTCACCGCCGCTGGCACCATGCGCGCGGCACGCTGCACGGCGCTTTTATAGCGCTCGAGCGCGCTGCCGGCGGGCTGCCACGGGAATACGCCGGGCAGGTGATCGTCGGTCTCGATCGCCAAGGTCTCAAACGCAATGTCCCATTGCAGCACCAGTTCGTCGGCCGGGATGCTGGTCAGCATGCTGGC
>JANMJF010000439.1:0-11748 GCA_031371245.1 Pseudomonadota bacterium
TGGTCAAAGACAATGTTCGCATCTCAACCGTTGAGCATCTGTTGTCCGCGTTTGCGGGGCTAGGTATAGACAATGCCTACGTCGACCTCAGCGCGTCGGAAGTGCCGATTATGGACGGCAGCGCTGGGCCTTTCGTATTCCTTATCCAGTCGGCCGGTGTCGAAGAACAGAACAAGCCGAAGAAATATCTGCGCATAAAGCGCCAGATCTCGGTGCGTGACGGCGACAAATGGGCACGCTTCGAACCGTTCAACGGTTTCAAAGTCTCCTTTGCCATTGAGTTTGACCACCCGTTTTTCCACCAACGCAGCAAGCATGCCGAGATCGATTTCTCGACCACCAGCTTCGTCAAAGAAGTCGCCCGCGCTCGTACCTTCGGCTTCATGAAAGACGTCGAGATCCTGCGCGAGCAGAACCTGGCACTCGGCGGCAGTCTCGATAATGCGGTGGTGGTGGACGATTACCGAGTGTTGAACGAGGACGGGCTGCGTTACGAGGATGAGTTTGTCAAGCATAAAATTCTCGACGCGATCGGCGATCTCTACCTGCTTGGACACAGCTTGATCGGTGCATTTCACGGCTATAAGTCAGGTCATGAGCTTAATAACCGACTGCTGCGCAAGATCCTTGCTACTAAGGACGCATTTGAATTAGTGTCTTTCGAGGGCGAGGAAAGCGCGCCGTTTTCCTTCATGCAGCCGATCCCGGTGCGCTGAGGCAAGCGCTGCATCTAGTCTGAACCATGTCTCGCCAGGCGCTCCAGTGCGGCGCGGATTTTCGCGTCGACAGTACAGCGCGCTTCGTTGCGCAGAACTTCGGCGGTGATCTGACTCATATGCCGCCGCTCGCGCGGGACGACCTTGGGGTTAGGCTCGACGACATTGCGTACACGCACACTGCGGACTTCACCAAATTCCGGGTGAGCTTGCAGTTTTTCCAATATTTCAGGAGTCTTGAAGCGCAATTGCGCAGCCCAAGCCGAACCCTGGGCCTGCAACACCAGGCAGCCATCGCGGATAGTGGCCAGACGTACGTGCTCAACCAGAGGCACGGGAACACAGGACAGCAATGACTGGTTCAGATCACGCAGTCGATTGGCGCGGTCGGTCAATTGCTTTAGCTGCGAGAATCTGGAGACAATGTCAAAAATAGAGCGGGGGGTGCTCACAGCGGCTGGCCTGATTTCATGGCTGGCATAGCCGCTGCCCATTTATAGTCGTGGAAATAATCATCCTATCAAAATCGCGGGGCACAACCGCGAGGTTTCGCCTCAGCTGGTCGGTGTTGACGTTGTTCGCACTGCTGCTGATCGGCGGCTCGTCGAGCGTCGCCTATTGGGGCTACGCCCGCGGCGGAAACGCTATGGTCGAGGAGATCCTCAACAATCCTGAGCGCTCGGCCCAGATCTGGCAACGCGAGATCATCAACCAGCGCCAGTTTCTCAATTCCCTGAACGTGGATATGAATGCCGATCTGAGCGCGTTGTCCGCTGCGATCGGGCGGATGCAGTCGCAATTGACCCGCCTTGACGCGGTCGCCGAACGGGTTGCCAAGTCGGCGCGCATCGACGCTGCCGAATTCGACTTCGGTCACGAGCCCGCCATCGGCGGCCCGCAAAGCGCTGACGTTCAGGCGCCGCAATGGACCGACTTGCTTGCCAATCTCGATTCCATCAAGAGCGAAGTGCAGCTGCGTGACGACCGCCTGGGATCACTTGAGGCCTTGATGCAGAACAGACAATTGCACGACGACATGAAGCCCACCGGGCAACCACTTAGCGACGGATGGATATCATCGGGCTTCGGCTACCGTACCGATCCCGTGACAGGCGGCCACGAATTTCATGATGGTCTCGACTTTGCCGGCAAACCGGGCGAATCCGTGCGCGCCGTGGCGGCGGGTGTGATCACCTGGTCAGGCAAACGTTGGGGCTATGGAAATCTGGTCGAGATTAGTCACGGCAACGGCTATATCACCCGCTATGCCCATAACCGTGTCAATCTGGTCGCGGTCGGCGAAACGGTCAAGAAGAATCAGGCGGTCGCCTTGCTCGGTTCGACGGGGCGAAGCACCGGACCTCACGTGCACTTCGAGGTTGTTCACAACGGCGAGCGGGTCGATCCTCTGAACTTTGTCGGTCACCGGTCTCAACTGCGCGTCCAAGCTGGCACGGCCCTGCAACGCTCGCTGCGCTGAAGGGACTGATTCAACGCTTCAGGTACGCGGGTTCCTTACTTGCCTTTGCTACAATAGTTGCGCCGCGACCGCCGCTTTAGTAAGCGGTTGATCTGTCGGCGCCCTTTTTAAATCCAGCGCATTCCAATGGCCGCAAGCTCAAAGTCTCTTTCCGCACGCATCATCCAGTCGGTGTTCGGCAGTCGTAACGACCGGTTGCTGAAGCGCATGCACAAGACCGTCATTGCCATCAATCAGTTGGAGAGTGGCGTCGCGGCGCTGAGCGATGAGCAACTGCGTGGCAAAACCACCGAATTCCGCGACCGCTACGCCTCCGGTGAGACCTTGCACGAGCTGCTGCCAGAAGCCTTCGCCGTGGTGCGCGAAACGGGCAAACGAGTGCTGGGCATGCGGCACTTCGACGAACAGATGATCGGTGGCATGGTCCTGCACCAGGGCCAGATTGCCGAAATGCGGACCGGTGAAGGTAAAACCCTGGTCGCCACGTTGCCGGCCTATCTGAACGCGTTGTCGGGGCGTGCGGTGCACGTGGTGACGGTCAACGACTATCTAGCCAAGCGCGATGCCGAATGGATGGGGCGTGTGTATAACGCGCTGGATATGTCGGTGGGTGTGATCCTGACCGGCATGAGCAACCAGGATCGCCAACGTTCCTATAGCTGCGCGATCATCTACGCGACCAATAACGAACTTGGCTTTGATTACCTGCGTGACAACATGGCCTTCCACCCCAGCCAGCGGGTGCAACGCGACCATGCTTTCGCGGTGGTCGACGAAGTCGACTCGATTCTGATCGACGAAGCGCGTACGCCGCTCATTATTTCTGGGCCGACTGACGATCGCAGCGATCTCTATACGCGTGTCAATGTCCTCATTCCGCGACTTGAGCGGCAGGCGGCTTCAGACGCTAAGGACGAAGAAGAAGGTCCCGGTGATTACTCGGTGGATGAGAAGTCGCGCCAGGTTTATCTGACTGAGGCCGGTCACGAAAAGGTCGAGCATCTGCTCGCCGAGGTCGGTTTGTTGGCCGAGGGAGACAGCCTCTACAGCGCGATCAATATTTCGTTGATGCATCACGTTTACGCCGCGATCCGCGCCCATGCGCTGTTCCAGAAGGACGTCGATTACGTGGTCAAAGACGACGAAATCGTCATCGTCGACGAGTTCACCGGACGCACCATGCCCGGCCGGCGCTGGTCGGAAGGGCTGCACCAAGCGGTCGAAGCCAAGGAAGGGGTGGCTATCCAGCAGGAGAACCAGACGCTTGCCTCGATCACCTATCAGAACTATTTCCGCCTCTACGAGAAACTGTCGGGCATGACCGGCACGGCCGATACCGAGGCCTATGAATTTCAGGAAATCTACGCGCTCGAAGTGGTGGTCATTCCGACCCATCGGCCGATGGTTCGCGAAGATCGCGGCGATTTGGTGTTTCTGACGGCCAAAGAAAAATTTGAAGCCATCATTGACGACATCAAGGATTGTGCGCAGCGTGGCCAGCCAGCGCTGGTCGGCACGACGTCCATCGAGACCTCTGAATATCTGTCCGGCCTGCTGCGTAAACAGAACATCAAGCACGAAGTACTGAATGCCAAGTTTCATGAGAAGGAAGCGCAGATCGTGGCGCAAGCCGGCCGCCCGGGTAGCGTGACGGTCGCGACCAATATGGCCGGTCGCGGTACTGACATTGTGCTCGGTGGCAATCTCGGCGCGGAACTGGCCGAACTTGGCGACCACGACGCGGACAAAACCGCCGCCGCGCGCGCGGCCTGGGAAGAACGCCAGGCGCAGGTGCTCGCCGCTGGTGGCCTGCACATCGTTGGCACCGAGCGTCACGAGTCGCGGCGCATTGACAACCAGCTGCGCGGCCGTTCAGGGCGTCAGGGCGATCCGGGCTCAAGTCGTTTCTACCTGTCGTTGGAAGACAACCTCATGCGCATCTTCGCTTCCGAGCGTGTCGCGGGTTTGATGCAGAAGCTCGGCATGCAGGAAGGTGAAGCGATCGAGCACCCCTGGGTGAGCAAAGCCATCGAGAATGCGCAGCGCAAGGTTGAAGGCCGTAACTTCGATATCCGCAAACAGCTGCTCGAATTTGACGATGTTGCCAACGATCAGCGCAAGCATGTCTATGAGCAACGGCGCGAGGTGATGGAAGCCGACAACATCTCGGAAAACATCCGCGGCATCCGTCATGATGTCGTCAACACGCTGATCGACACCTATATTCAGCCCCAGAGTTTCGATGAGACCTGGGATCTGCCCGGACTTAGCCAGGCGCTTGAAAACGAGTTCGCGGTCAAAGCGGACGTCGACGCCTGGATTAAAGACGACGAAAGTCTCGACGAGGACGGCATCCGCGCGCGCGTGGTGCAGGTCATTGGGGAAGCCTACGCCGCCAAGGAAGCGCAGGTCGGCATCGACGACATGCGTAACTTCGAGAAGGGCATCATGTTGCAGGTGCTCGATAGCCATTGGAAAGAACATCTGGCGGCGATGGATTATCTGCGCCAGGGCATCCACTTGCGGGGCTTCGCGCAGAAGAATCCCAAGCAGGAGTACAAGCGCGAAGCCTTCGAGATGTTCGCGCGCATGCTCGAAGAGATCACGCGCGATGTGATCGGCATTCTGTCCAAGGTGCAAGTGCGCGCCAAGGAAGATATCGAAGCGGTCGAAGAGCAACAGCGTCGCGCCGCCGAGCAGCAGGAATACCATTACCAGTCCGGCGCTGACGAGCCGGCGGCGGCCCCGTTTATGCCGGCTGATGACGCCAGCTCGCAGGCGCCCTATGTCCGCGATGGCCGCAAGGTCGGTCGTAACGAACCTTGTCCGTGTGGATCGGGCAAGAAGTACAAGCAGTGTCATGGCAAACTCGACTGAACGGCCGCGCGCCGATACGCAGCCACGCGCCATCGCCGGTATCCGTCTTGCGACGGGCGCCTCGGGAACACGCTATAAGAATCGCTCTGATCTTACCCTCATCGAGATCGCGCCCGGCGCAACAATTGAATGTCTGTTTACACGCAATAAGTTCTGTGCGGCGCCGGTCACCATCGCGCGCCGGCACTGGTGCGACGGTCAGTCGCGATATCTGATCATCAATGCCGGCAACGCCAATGCCGGCACCGGTACACAAGGTGAGGAACGCTGCCTGGAAGTTTGCGCCGCAGTGGCCGTGGCTGCTGGTTGCGCGACGGTTGATGTGCTGCCGTTCTCGACGGGTGTCATCGGTCAGCAATTGAACGCCACGGCCTTGGCGGCGCCCGCACCGGCGCTGGTTACCGCGCTGAAGTCCGAGGCTTGGGAGCACGCCGCCGCCGCGATTATGACCACCGACACACGCGCCAAGCTGCGCAGTGTTGACGTGCACGATGGTGAGACCCGTTTCGCGGTCACCGGCATCGCCAAAGGCAGTGGCATGATCAAGCCTGACATGGCGACCATGCTGGCCTATGTTGCGACCGACGCGAGCGTCAGTTCGGCCGCGTGGCGCAGCATCGCGCGGCGCGCAAGCGCACTCAGTTTCAACCGCATTACCGTCGACGGCGATACCTCGACCAATGACGCGCTGGTCCTGATCGCGACCGGCGCTGCGAACGCAGTTTGTGTCGACAGCGAAAGTCACCCGCTGTACACGCGCCTTGCGGCGGCGGTCGAAGCAGTCTGTCTGGGACTCGCCCACGACATCGTGCGTGATGGTGAGGGTGCGACCAAGTTCATCGCGGTCAAGGTCAGCGGGGGACACAGTGAGCAGGACTGTCTGCGTGTCGCTTATGCGGTGGCGGAATCGCCGCTGGTCAAGACTGCGCTGTTCGCGAGCGATCCCAACTGGGGGCGGATCCTGGCGGCGGTCGGTCGCGCCGGCGTCGAACGCCTCGCGATCAATGAAGTGGATCTCGCCATCGGCGGTCTGCCAATTGTGCTTGGTGGCGAGCCGGCACCGGGTTACACCGAGGCCGAGGCGGCCGTCATCATGAAAAAACCCGACATCGACATCGCCATTACCATCGGTCGCGGCGATTGTGCTGCCACGGTGTGGACCTGCGACTTCTCCTACGATTACGTCAAGATCAATGCTGAATACCGCAGTTGATCAAGGTCGCTGCAGCGGTGATAAGACGTGCTGATGGCGCGGTGCTCCTGGGCCTGCGCCCTGCGCATAGCGCCCATGGTGGTTTGTGGGAATTTCCTGGCGGTAAGCTTGAGGCAGGTGAGCGTCCGATCGACGGTCTAGCGCGCGAACTCAACGAGGAACTCGGCATCGTTATCGACGCCGCGATCCCGCTCATTTCTGTGCGTCATCGTTACCCGAGCAAGTCAGTTGAACTCATCGTGTTCGACGTGCATGACTGGCAGGGTGTCGCCCATGGGCGCGAAGGACAACGCATCGAGTGGGTCGCCCCTGCATTGTTTGCCGCCCATGATTTTCCCGCCGCCAATCTGCCGGTCCCCCCCGCCGTCGCGCTGCCGCGTGTGGTGTTGATTTCGCCGGATCTCGGTGGCGACGAGGGCGGTTTCCTAGGGCGACTGGAAACCTGTCTGGCCGATGGTGTCGAACTCGTGCAACTACGTATCCGTGCTACCGGCGCGCCACGGCAACGAGTTACCGCAGCAGCACTCGCCGCCTGTGCGCGTCACGGTGCGCGCCTCATGCTGAACGGCATGCCCCAGGAAGCACGGATGGCAGGTGCCGATGGTGTGCATTTGAACCGCCATCGCCTGTTTGAATTCAAGCAGCGGCCAGTGCCGGCGAATATGTTGCTCAGTGCCGCCTGCCACGACGCCCGCGAACTCGCCCAGGCCGAACGCATAGGCGCTGATTTCGTCTATGTCTCGCCCGTCGAAGTGACCCCGAGTCACGCTGATGCAGCGCTGTTGGGTTGGGCCGGATTGCGCGCGCTGTGCGCCGCGTCCCATGTGCCGGTCTATGCCCTCGGTGGCATGGCGCCCCATAAGCTGGCGCGCGCAGTGCGTGCCGGCTGTCAAGGCGTCGCGATGCTGAGCGGTATGTGGGAGAGCAAGGCACCCGCCAAGTTGCTTGCCAATGCTGCCCGCGCGCTGGAAAGAGCGGCCTATCGGGTTAGACCGGGCTAGGCCTTATCGCTGCTCAGATGCCGCAGCAAGCCAGCTCGAAACGCACGTCATCTTGCACCTGCACCGGCCGCGTCGAGGTCTGGCGCTGGGAATAAAAGCGCACCGTGAAGCGATGCTTGCCGCCACTGATCTCAGGAAAGGTCTCGGTCTCCAGGGGCATCACTACCCGCACGATCTGGCATTGTGAGGCGCTCTCGAACTGCTGCTGATAGAAGCCGGCATTGGCGAGTGCGATGCGCGGATTAGCACTTTCGCGGATCAGGGCCAGGATCAGGCGGATGGCTTTCTCGACGATACGGATGTCCTGCATCCATACCAACATCTGGCTGGTACGTTGAGACGGCTGGGCATTGAGCCAGAAGTGCAGCGACGGCAAATCGAAACTGCAGGTGCCGCCCGGAATGCTGATCCGCTGACGCACCTGGTTGGCGAGTTCATCATTACGGATGCGCGCACCGGGCTGACAATCGGGGGTCTTGAGCTGCACCAGGATTTCGCTCATCGAGCCGATGGTTTTGTCGAGCACCGCCGAATTGACGCTGGGGTTGTTGCGCAAGCTGTTAAAGGTCGAGATTTCGCGCTCGAGTTCCTTGATCAATTCACCCTTGATGTCGGTGCGCACCAGGAAGTCGCTCACCTCCAGAATGCGACCCAACACACTGCGCGCACTCCATTGATCGCCCCCTTCGATGCCGGTGTCGATGCTTAAAAAAAGATGTTCCAGGCGTAGGCAGTTGCGAATGCGTTCGTTAAGCGGCTGTTCGTAGATGACGGGACGACCGGCTTCCGGAAACAGACTGGGCTGCATCGCCTCGCGCTCGCCCCTCGTCACAGGCGGGCCTTCATGCATGGGTTGCAGCCAGTTGCAGGTACATAGCGTGTAGTTCATCCACACGTCCCGCGAGCGCGGCCGTGTCACCATCATTGACCACCACATCGTCGGCGATGTGCAAGCGCGCCTGCCGGCTTGCTTGTGTGCGCATGATTGCGGCGACGTCGGCTGCTGTCAAATGATCGCGCGCGCGCACGCGCTCGATCTGCAGGCATTCGAGGCAATCCACCACCAGCACGCGGTCGATGAGATCGTTGTGCCCGCCCTCGGCCAGTAGAGGAATGCCGAGCAGGCAATAAGCGCCATCGGCTACCAGCACCTGCTCACACATGCGCGCGCGGATGGCCGGATGAGTGATGCCTTCGAGCTCGGTGCGGCGCGCGGGATCGGCGAACACGATGTTACGCAGGCGCGCGCGATCGAGGCGGCCATCCTCGCCCAGCACGTCTCTACCGAAGGATGCAACGATGGCGGTAAGCGCCGGTGACCCGGGTTCGACCACTTCGCGTGCGACCACATCGGCATCGATGACGCAGATGCCGTGGCGCTCAGTGAAAACCCGGCAGACTGTCGATTTGCCCGCGCCGATACCACCCGTCACAGCGACTACGTAGGGGCGTTTCATAACGTCGCACCAGATTGAAAAAGGCCGAGCAGGCGGTCGCTGAAAAACATCGCGATGATGCCGGCGCCAGCCAGAAATGGCCCGAACGGAATCGGCTGGCTGCGCTTGGTCAGTCCGGTCACTATCATCGTGATACCGATCACGGCGCCGAGCGCCGAGGAGATCAGAATGACCGCAGGCAGGGCTTGCCAGCCTAACCAGGCACCCAACGCGGCTAGCAGCTTGAAGTCGCCATAACCCATGCCTTCCTTGCCGGTCACCAGTTTGAACACCCAGTAAATCGACCACAGGCTGAGATAACCGGCCATTGCGCCGAGTACCGCAGTCGGTAGATCCCTTGCAAACAACCCGCAGAAAGAACAGGCCAGCCCCAGCCACAAGAGCGGTTGGGTGATGCTATCCGGTAACAGTTTGGTATCGAGATCGATGGCTGCCAGCGCCAGCAGGCTCCAGCCATAAACCGCGCCGAGCAGGGCGCGCGCCAGCCACAGCGCGGTGTCGGCATCGGACCCATGGGCAAAATGCCAGGCCGCGACGCCGCCTAGCACGCCACCCAGCGCCTCGATCAAGGGATAACGCCGAGGGATGGCCACGCGACAATGGCCGCAACGACCCCCTAGGATCAGATAGCTCAGCAACGGAATGTTTTGCTGGGCCGCTATCGGTGTGGCGCAGTGTGGGCAGCGCGAGCGGGGGCGCATGAGATCGAAAGGCTCGTGCACTGTGTCGTCGTCGCCCAATTCGAGCAGCGCCTGGCACTCAATACGCCATTCGCGCTCCATCATCACCGGCAACCGGTAGATGACGACGTTGAGGAAGCTGCCGACCAGCAGACCCAACACCGCCATGGTGACGATCACCAGGGCGGGCTGCGCAGCGAGGATGGTGATCATTTCCATGGATGGAGCGAGCTGCCGTGGGTGCCGCTGCCATGACCGCGCTGGCGGTCATGGCACGTTCACGGCCTGGGTGTGGAGGCGCTTCTAAAGCTTAGACCACCTGGCCCATCTTGAAGATGGGCAGATACATGGCGATCACCAGACCGCCGATCAGCACACCCAGTATGGCCATGATCAAGGGTTCCAGCAGGCTGGTCAGTGATTCGACCGCGTCGTCCACCTCTTGCTCATACCAGTCGGCGACTTTGCTCAGCATCGAATCGAGCGCCCCTGACTCTTCTCCGATCGCCACCATCTGCACGACCATATTGGGGAAGATGTTGACGTCGCGCATGGCGGCCTGCATCTGCGTGCCGGTGGCGATTTCGTCACGCATCTTCATGACGGCTTCGTAGTAGACGATATTGCCGCAGGCGCCAGCCACCGAGGTCATGGCCTCGACCAGTGGCGTGCCGGCGGCAAACATGGTGGCCAGCGTGCGCGCGAAGCGCGCGATGGCCGATTTGTTGAGGATGTCGCCGAGCACCGGGAATTTGAGCAGGGCACGGTCGACGAAATGAGCAAACTTCAACGAGCGCTTCATGGCCTGGATGATGGCGAACACCGCACCGACGATCATGCCGATCAAGAGCCACCAGTAGGCCTGGAACCATTTCGACATATTGATCACGACCTGGGTCAGCGCCGGCAGTTCGGCACCGAAGCCGGAGAACAGGTCCTGGAACTGGGGAATAACGAAGATCATCAGAATACAGGTGATGACGAAGGCCACCACTACCACCGCTAAGGGATAGAACATCGCACCCTTGATCTTGGACTTGAGTGCTTCGGTCTTTTCCATGTAGGTTGCGAGTTTATGCAGGATCTCCTCGAGGATACCGGCGTGTTCACCGGCCACCACCAAGTTGATGTAAAGCTCGCTGAACTGCCGCGGATGCTTGGCTAAGGCCTCGTTCAGAGAGCCGCCTGCCTCGACGTCGGCCTTGATGCTCAAAATGAGCTGTTGCATGGCCTTGTTCTCGTGGCCGCGGCCGACAATTTCAAAGGACTGCACCAGCGGTACGCCGGACGACATCATGGTCGCCAGCTGGCGACTGAAAACGGTAATGTCCTTGGTGGTGATCTTGCCGCTGCTTTCGCCGAACAGGGGCTTGGATTTTTTCTTGACCTTGAGCGGGTTGACACCCTGGCGCCGCAGTTGGGCTTTGATCAGGGCGTCGTTCTGCCCCGACATCTCACCCTTAACACGCTTGCCATGCCGGTCGACGCCCTCCCAGGTGAACATCGACAATTTGACTGCGGCTTGTGCCATGACTTACTCCACTGTCACTCGGTTGACTTCGGCGAGACTGGTAACACCCGCGCGAACTTTCGATAAGCCCGAAGTCCGAATGTCCCAGATGCCTTCAGCCCTGGACTGATCGGCCAGCACCACCGCATTGGCGCCTTCGATGATCAGACGTTTCATGGTGTCCGAGATCGGCAACACCTGGTAAATGCCAGCCCGTCCCTTGTAGCCGCTCGGGCAATCGGCACCACCATTGCCGGGCCCGAACACACTGATGCCTTGTTCCACCCATTCCTTGGCGAAGCCTTCCTGCAGCAAGGCTTCGTCGGGCATCTCGATACGCACTTTGTAATCCGGATGCAGGCGCCGACACAGGCGCTGACCGGTGATGAGATTGATGGTGGTCGCGACCGCGAACGCCTGGATGCCCATGTCTTGCAGACGCGTAAGGGTCTGCGGGCCGTCGTTGGTATGCAGGGTCGACATCACCATGTGACCGGTCTGCGCGGCCTTGACCGCAATTGAGCCGGTTTCGAAATCACGGATCTCGCCGACCAGGATGATGTCCGGATCCTGGCGCAGGAAGGCTTTCAGGGCCTTGGGAAAAGTCATGCCCGTGCGCTCGTCGACCTGCACCTGGTTGACACCCGGCAAGTTGATTTCGACCGGGTCTTCGGCGGTCGAGATGTTGACGTCGTCCTGATTGAGGATGTTGATGCCAGTGTAGAGCGAGACGGTCTTGCCTGAACCGGTCGGGCCGGTGACCAGGAACATGCCGTAGGGTTTTTGCAGGTTCTTCAGAAAGAGCTTCTTCTGG
>JANMJF010000458.1:0-3988 GCA_031371245.1 Pseudomonadota bacterium
CACCAGTTCCCGATGCGCGGGCCGGACGAATCCTTCTCGCACGGAGTGGTTGAGCAATTCCAAAAGAGGATCAAAGAAGCCCGCGATGTTCAGCACGCCGCAGGGCTTGGCGTGCAAACCGAGTTGCGACCAGGTGAGCACCTCGACAACTTCCTCGCACGTGCCGAATCCGCCGGGCAATGCGATGAAACCGCCGCTGAGTTCGGCCATGAGCGCCTTTCGTTCGTGCATGGTTTTGACGACGCGGAGATCGGGCAGGCCGCGATGTCCGACTTCTTTCGCGAGCAGTGCTTCTGGGATGACTCCGATGACGTGGCCTCCTGCGGTGAGCGCGGCGTCTGCGAGTGCGCCCATCAGCCCGATGTGGTTGTTCGGCTCGGCCTTGGCCGGCATCGCTGGCCTGCGGCGGCGCAAGGCGGCCTAACCCCTCCGTTCCATTCCCTCTTCCCGCCGGGGTTGAGGGTGAGGGGCGCGAGGATCGGTCCGTCGCAAGTCCTACAAGGAATAGGCTAATTGGGGTCAGATGAAATTTTCTTCGGCCGCCCCAGAGTCGCCGGCCGAAGGCGTCGATGGTGCAACTGTTCAAGCTGATTCTTGAATTGCGCCGTGCCCAATGCAAGGCCTTTATGGGTGGCGTCGCGGATCTGCTGGGCATCAGCCGCTGATCGCGCACTTAGCAGCCGTTGATAGGTTTCGAGTCGCTGCGCCTGATCAGCGCCCAGCGCCAGATACTCCGGGTGAGGCGTCCAAAGTACGTGGCTACCGCCAGCGGCGTGACAGCGATAACTCGAATGCTGGTATTCGCCCGGTCTGGACACCATGCCTGCGCGAACCGGATTCATTTCGATATAGACATGACAGCGCAAGGCATAATGGACACCCTGCACGACGCATGACTTGAAACGGCCTTCCCAGAGCGTCCCGGTGCGCTGCCAGGTCCTATTGAAATAGCGAACGTAGCGTCGCCCCAAGAACTGCAGCAAGCGCGACAATCCACCCTCGGTCGATGGCGTCGCGAGTAAGTGCACGTGGTTGGTCATCAGAACCCAGGCATGCACAGCAACGGCGAATTCCTGGGCGTACTCGGTCAGCCAATCCATGTACTGATAACGATCAGCGTCGTCGCCGAAGCATGGAGCACGGTTATTGCCGCGCTGAATGACATGCTGGGTATACCCGGGTGGGCAAGATCTGTGAAGTCGGGCCATGGTTGCTTCCTTGTAACCACAATTGCGTCAGGTCGAGAATTCTGCTGTCGCTAGCGCTCGGATAACAGCCGTTCAATTGAAAGGAATTCTGGGCGCGAGTGATCAGATTGTCGCTGAAACGCGTTGCTCGTTCTCCCTATCGGCGTGAAATTCAGAGAGAAAAATGTTCATCTGACCCCCGTTTTTCTTGACGTCTATTGCCAGGGCAGCCGATACTTTCAACGTTCAAGACTCCAGGAGGACGATTCATTGAGCAGCAGCCTCAACATTCAATTGACCGATGCGTTACGCCAGTATGTAAACGAACGCGCGAGTGACAAAGATGTGTACGCTACCCCCAGCGAATATATCCGTGACCTGATCCGGCAGGACATGCAGGATAGAGCCGTCGCACTCAACGTGCTTGAAGGCCTCGATGACCTGCGCCATGGCCGGTTCTCTGACAAGTCGATTCTGGATTTAAAGAAAGAGAAATAAATCCTAGTGGCAGGGAAGCACTACCTCCTCACGGCCAGGGCGGCCGCCGATTTGCGCGAGGCGCGCAGATGGTCTTTGGCGCGCTGGGGCAAAGTGCTCACAGATCGATACTTCGACGATCTACACGCAGCTGCACAACACATTGCAGAAAATCAAGAATCCTTGCGTTCCCGAGATGAGTTGACCGCCGGCACCGCATTGCTCCTCTATCCGGTGCGTGAGCATTACATTGTCTATGAGCCTTTGAGCGATCGATTGATCGCCCTGGTTGCGGTGATCCGCCAGGAGCGCGACGTTCCCGCCATCCTGCAAAAATGGGCCGCTCCGATTCGTCGAGAGCTGGCAGATATCCGCGCGGCAATCCGTAACGGAGAAATTGTCATGCCCACGCAGCAATCGTCGGCGGCGCGGCGGAAAAAATAATCCAGTCGTGATTTTCGCCCTACGGGGAAAAGGGGACATCCCTCATTTCCCTGCTATTGCAGAAAATATGTCCGAGGTTTGGCAGTGGGCAATGGCCGCACGATGTCGGTGGCCTTCGAGCCGCTGGTGGTGGGTCTGTTCGAGCAGGCGGTGCCGGTGCCGGGTGCGGTGTGGTTGTTCGGCTCGGCGCTGGCGGGGATAGCCGGCCTGCGGCGGCGTAGGGCAGCGTAAGGCTTCGTTAAGGACTCTGAGCGCGTGTGCGAATGAATTCGCACCTACAGCCAGACTGCATCCCAATGGGGATAGTCGCCAAGCTTCTTCACCAGGCCCGCGCGCAATGGATTGGCTACGATGTAACGCGCGACGCCTGCCAGGTCTTCGTCGCGACGCAGCGCGTGATCGTAATAGGCGCGCTGCCACAGCGGCCCTCGTCTCGCCGAGCCACGATTGATGGCGGTCGCCGTCCGCCCTTTCAACATTTTCGCCACGATCGAAATCGAATGGCTCTGCCCGAGCGCCAGCAGCCAATGAAGATGGTCGGGCATCACTACCCAGGCGAGCGAAGTCACCAGCGCGCAGTCGTTCAGTCGCCTAAGCTCGCCGATAGCGAGACGTGCATGGGCGAAATTGCGGAACAGCGGTTCCCGGTCGTGGGTGACTGTGGTAATGAAATAGATCTGCCCCGGGATCGACACCCGCCCGTGGCGCAACCATGCATAGACCATCCTTGGCCTCCAGAATTGACACGGCGTCCTGCCGCGACACAAAAATATCGCAGAGTCCCCGTAGGTGCGAATTCATTCGCACACGCCTAACCTGAACCTTTCCAGCACGGCTGGTTTAGCCAACCAACCCCGATCGGGAATTGCGGTTGCCCCGTGCCGCGCTTGTATACTCCCCGGCCCATGAACATCACGCCGCCCCTCGCGCCGGCCCTTACGCCCTGGCGCGGTGTCGTCATGGCGCTTGCAGTCGGCATCGCCTTTGCCAGCAACACCAGTCTCGCGGCGCTGGCCTATCGTGGTGGTGCGACGCCGCTGGCGGTGCTGCTGGCGCGCTCCTGCACCGCTTTTATCTTGCTCTATCTGTTGCTGCGCGCGCGCGGTGTGCCGCGCCTGCTGCCGGCGCCGCAGCGGCGCGGCGCACTCATGATCGGCGCGGTGTTCGCAGGCTATTCCTATGGCGTGCTGGTTGCCATTCAGTACCTGCCGGTCGGTCTCGTAGTGGCGACCTTCTACACTTTTCCCATCCTGGTCGGACTGGTCGAATGGTGGAGCGGGCGGCAGGCTTTCAGTGGCCGTACCGCGGCCGCTTTGCTGATCGCCTTCGCTGGCATCCTGCTTGCGCTTGATGTATTCGGCGCGCCCTTGCACCGTCTGGGTATCGCCCTGTGCCTGGCCGGTGCGGTGGGCGTAACGGTGGTCATGACCGTCAGCGCACGGGTGCGTGGCAGCGGTGATTCGCGACCGATCACCTTGCACATGCTCGGTACGGCGATAGCGATTTTCTCCGTAGTGGCGGTGGTGCATGGCGGCGTACAACTTCCGCACACGACCCTGGCGTGGCTGGCATTCAGCGCCGCACCCGTGTTTTATTCCTTCGGCATCATTACTTTGTTTGTGGTGCTGGCGGAAATCGGCCCGGTCAAGGCCTCGTTGCTCATGAACATCGAGCCGGTGACCAGTGTGCTGCTCGGCTTCCTGCTGCTCGATCAGCGTCTCGGCCACACGCAGTTGCTCGGCATCGCGCTGGTGGTGTCGGCGGTGTTGCTGATCGAGAGCGCGAAGCTCAGGCGGATGGTGCGCGCGACCTGAATTCCACAGGGAGCTGCTTACCCGATCGTGGCTTGGCAGAACCTAACGCCCACACCACAATGGCCT
>JANMJF010000466.1:0-5315 GCA_031371245.1 Pseudomonadota bacterium
GTACCGGCAACAGATTTAGATAGCCTTGGCGCGCACGGTCAAAGTGATGGCCCGCCCCACAGCTTGCCCCATTGGTCGTCGATTCCAGTACTGCCCCATCGAGTGGGCAGACAAAACGACTATAGGGTTGGACCTTCACACGCGACGCAACGAGTACGGACGCATCATGTCGATGTGATATGCGCAGTGGCGCTTAAGCCGTAGGCGCCACGCTCAAGCCGAGTTCGTCGACCATCGCGTCGCGCATCATGAATTTTTGAATCTTGCCGGTGACGGTCAAAGGAAAGTCGTCGACAAAACGCACATGGGCCGGGATCTTGTAATGCGCGATCTGGCCGGCACAGAACGCACGAATCTCCTCGACCGTGGCCTGCTCACCGTCACGCAGTTTGATCCATACCGCCACCGCCTCGCCGAAACGCGGGTCCGGCACGCCGAACGCCGCGACGTCCTGCACCTTGGGATGGCGGAACAGGTATTCCTCGATCTCGCGCGGATAGACGTTCTCGCCGCCACGGATGATCATGTCTTTCACCCGCCCGACGATATTGCAGTAACCCTCATCATCGAGGGTGGCGAGGTCACCGGTATGCATCCAGCCGCCAGTGTCGACGGACGCAGCGGTCTTCTCGGCATCGCCCCAATAGCCGCGCATCACACTATAACCGCGCGTGCAGAGTTCGCCGCGTTCGCCGCGCGACACCACGCGGCCATCGTCATTGACGATTTTGACCTGCACATGGGGCAGCACACGGCCCACGGTCGAGACGCGTTTTTCGATGGGGTCATCGGTGCTGCTCTGAAAGCTGACCGGGCTGGTCTCGGTCATGCCATAGGCGATGGTGACTTGCTCCATATGCATGTCGCTGCGCACGCGTTTCATCACTTCGATGGGGCAGGGCGCGCCGGCCATGATGCCGGTGCGCAGGCTGGAAAAATCAGTGCTGGCGAAATCCGCGTGATCGAGCTCGGCGATGAACATGGTCGGCTCGCCGTGCAGGGCCGTGCTTTTCTCTTGTGCCACGGCGCGCAACACGTCGCCGGCCTCGAAGCCTTCGCTGGGGAAGATCATCGCCGCGCCGTGGGTCACACAGGTCAACACGCTCATCACCATGCCGAAGCAGTGGTAGAGCGGCACGGGGATGCAGAGCCGGTCGCGCTCACTGAACTGCATGGCTTGGCCGACGAAATAGCCGTTATTGACGACATTGAAGTGGGTCAAGGTGGCGCCCTTGGGGTTGCCGGTGGTGCCACTGGTGAATTGGATGTTGATGGGGTCGTCGGGGTCGAGGGCGAGCCCGATGGCGGCCAGGCGCGCTTGCGTCTGGGCGTTGCCGGCTTGGGCGATATCGGCAAAGCGGAACATGCCGGCAATGGCATGGTCGGCCATGCAGATCACCGAGCGCAGATGAGGCAGTCGCGCGGATTGCAGGGCGCCCGGCGTGGCACCCTCCAGTTCCGGCGCCAGGGAGTGCAACATGCCGACGTAGTCGCTGCTCTTGAAGTGCTCGGCGATGACGATGGCTTTGCACTCGACTTGATTCAATGCGTATTCGAGTTCGGCCAGGCGATAAGCTGGATTGATATTGACCAAGATGAGTCCGGCTTTGGCGGTGGCGAACTGGGTGAGGATCCATTCAGCGCGATTGGGCGACCAGATGCCGATGCGCTCGCCTGTTTGCAGACCGAGGCTCAGCAGGCCAGCGGCAAGTTGATCGACGGCAGCATTCAGATCCCGATAGTTCAGGCGCACGCCCTGCTGGCGCACGATCAGCGCCTCGCGTTCAGCCCACCGCTCGGCGGCGCGCTCCAAGGTCTGGCCGATGGTCAGAAACAGCAAAGGCTGTGCGGCCGTGCCGCTTACAAAGCTCGGTAGGCTAGCCACCATTAAACCCTCCCCACAAATATATTGAGTAGTGACTACCTCGCAAGCTTGGCGCGCACGCTGTCAATCTTGTCCTGCATGCTTTGTTCGCGATCGGTGCGGGTGCCGACTTTCAAGGAAGTGAATACACGCGGCGCGCCCATCGCGTGCACACGCTCATGACACTGCTTGACGACCGCGAACACGGCGTCCCAGTCACCTTCGATAACCGTGCCATAGGGATGCAATTGCGCGCTCAGACCGGCGGCTTCGATGATGCGTTCGCATGCGGCGATGTATGCCGAGACCGATACTCCGACCCCAATAGGCACCACGCATAAATCGACCATCACCTTCATATCAGAACTCCAGGTGTCGCGGCGTACGCGGAAAGGGGATCACGTCGCGGATATTGGTGATGCCGGTGACGAACATCAGGAAGCGCTCAAAGCCGAGACCGAAACCGGCATGGGGCACGCTACCGAAGCGCCGCGTGTCGAGATACCACCAGTAGTCTTTCTCGTCGAAGCCGAGTTCGCCGATGCGCATGCGTAGCTCGGCGAGGCGCTCTTCGCGCGCGCTGCCACCGATCAGCTCGCCGACCTGCGGGATCAGCAGATCCATGGCGGCGACCGTGCGGCCATCGTCGTTGCAGCGCATGTAGAAGGCTTTGATCGCGCGCGGCCAGTCGTAGACGAATACCGGCCCCTTGCAATGCTCCTCGGTCAGGAAGCGTTCGTGCTCTGACTGCAAGTCGTGACCCCACGCCGGCGCGAATTCGAATTTGCGACCCGATGTTTTCAGGATGTCGATGGCGTCGCTATAGGAAAGACGCACGAATTCACTGGCCAGCAGCTGGTCGAGGCGATCTAACAAGGTGGTGTCGACGAAACGCGCGAACAAGTCTAGATCTTCGGCACACTCTTCGCGCACGAAGCTCACCAGCTCGCGCACCATGTCCTCGGCGAGCTGCATGTCATCGTGAATGTCAGCAAAGGCGATTTCTGGCTCGATCATCCAGAACTCAGCCATGTGCCGGCTGGTGTTGGAATTCTCCGCGCGAAACGTCGGCCCGAAGGTGTAGACCTTGGATAGCGCCAGGCAATAGGTCTCGACCGATAATTGGCCAGACACGGTGAGGTGCGCCGGTTTGCCGAAGAAATCCTCGTCCATGGTCGGTGCGGGCGCACCCGCCCCACGATAGGGGTCCAACGTCGTGACGCGGAACATTTCACCCGCGCCTTCACAATCGGAGCCGGTGATAATGGGGGTGTGAATGTAATGGAAGCCGCGCCGCTGAAAGAACTGATGCACGGCGAAGGACAGCCGCGAACGCAGGCGCGCCAGCGCGCCGAATTTATTGGTGCGCGGGCGCAGATGGGCAATCGAACGCAGGAATTCGTCGCTGTGGCGCTTCTTCTGCAGCGGGTAGTCATCGTCGCAGTGGCCGACCACGGTCAAGCTGGCGGCCTTCAACTCCCAGCGTTGGCCTTTGCCGGGAGATTCCACCAGTTCGCCGTGGGCGGCGATGGCAGTGCCGGTGCCGATCGCGCCGATACTGTCGTAGCCGGCGGTGGTGGCATCGACAATGACTTGTAGGTTGGCCAGGCAGGAGCCGTCGTTCAATTCGCTGAAGGCAAAGTCCTTGGACTCGCGTTTGGTACGCACCCAGCCGGCGACGCTGACGTCGCTGTGGGCGCTGGTCGCGGCCAGCAGTTCAATGCAGGGCACGCGCCCTGGGAAAGCAGCCATGGTATTTACTCGTCGGGGTCGTAGCTGAGATTGGGCGCCAGCCAGCGTTCTGCTTCGGCGATGCTCATGGCTTTGCGTTCTGCGTAATCGGCGACCTGGTCGCGACCGATCTTGCCGACACCGAAATAGCGCGAATGCGGATGGGAAAAATACCAGCCGCAAACGGACGCCGCCGTATCCATGGCGAAGCTATCGGTCAAGGTGATGCCGGTGTGCCGCTCGGCATCGAGCAGATCCCACAATAGACGCTTCTCGGTGTGATCGGGACAGGCCGGGTAACCCGGTGCCGGGCGAATGCCGCGGTAACGCTCGGCAATCAACTCGTCGTTGGCGAGTTTCTCGTCGCGCGCGTAACCCCACAGCTCTTTACGTACCCGTTGATGAAGACATTCGGCGAAGGCTTCGGCGAGTCGATCGGCAAGTGCCTTGGCCATGATCGCCGAGTAGTCGTCATGCTCGGCCTCATAGCGTTTGACGATAGGGCCGAGACCGATGCCGGTAGTAACCGCAAACGCCCCCATGTAGTCCTGCACCGCAGTGTCTTGCGGCGCGAGAAAATCTGCGAGGGCGAAATTCGGCTGGCCTTCGGGCTTGCGCCCCTGCTGGCGCAGCGAGTGCACCACCGCCAGCGCTGCGTGACGAGCATCGTCGGCAAACACCGCGATGTCTTCGCTGTTGATGGCATTGGCCGGGAACAGACCGACGACCGCACGTGCGGTGAGCAGGCGATTCTTGACGATATCGTCGAGCATGGCGGTGGCGTCGGCATAGAGGTGACGAGCGTGCTCGCCGACCACGGCATCGTCGAGAATGCGCGGATATTTGCCGGCCAGCTGCCAGGTCATGAAAAACGGTGTCCAGTCGATAAAGGGCACCAGCTCGGCGAGTGGATAGTCGTCAAACACGTGAATACCAGGCTGCTCCGGCGTGCGCGTCTCATAGGCCCGCCAATCCGTGGCGAGACGATTGGCGCGCGCATCGGACAAGGGCACCAGATGGGTCGTGCCTTGCCGTTCGGCATGGCGGGCGCGGACCGTGGCGTATTCGTCGGCAATCTTGGCGACGAAGCCGGCACGCAGATCACGACTGAGCAGATTCGACACCACGCCGACCGCGCGCGAGGCGTCCTTAACATGGACGGTCGGGCCGCGATAGGCCGGCGCGACCTTGACCGCCGTATGGGTGCGCGACGTGGTGGCGCCGCCAATTAAGAGCGGCACATCCATGCCGCGCTTCTGCATCTCGCGCGCGACCAACACCATTTCTTCCAGCGAAGGCGTGATCAAACCCGACACACCGACCACGTCGGCGTTCTCACGCTCGGCGGTGTCGAGAATATCTTTCATGGGCACCATCACGCCCAGGTCGATGACCTCGAAATTATTACACTGGAGCACTACACCGACGATGTTCTTGCCGATGTCGTGCACATCGCCTTTGACCGTGGCGAGCACGATCTTGGCCAGGGCGCGGGTGTCGCCGGCCGCCTTCTTCTCTTCTTCAATGAAGGGAATGAGATGTGCCACGGCGCGTTTCATCACACGCGCACTCTTCACCACTTGGGGCAGGAACATCTTGCCCTCGCCAAACTGGTCTCGCACCACGCCCATGCCGTCCATCTGCGGGCCTTCGATGTCCTTGAGCGGTTGGTCTAACTGGTGGCGCGCTTCTTCCGTATCTTCGACGATGAAGTCAGCGA
>JANMJF010000553.1:0-7251 GCA_031371245.1 Pseudomonadota bacterium
CAGCAGCATCATGGGTGCGACCAAACGCTTGACGGAACTCCTGTGCGAGACGCGCAAGCGGCGTGCCGCGACCAAGTTCATCACGGTGCGCTTCGGCAATGTGCTCGGTTCGGCTGGCAGCGTGGTGCCCTTGTTCCAGCAACAGATTGCCGAGGGTGGCCCGGTCACCGTCACCCATCCCGACGCGTGCCGTTATTTCATGACGATAGCCGAGGCGAGTCAGCTGATCCTGCAAGCCGCGACCGTGGGGCGCGGTGGTGAGATTTTTGTGCTCGACATGGGCGAGCCGGTCAATATCACGTATCTGGCCGAGCAGATGATTCGCCTGTCGGGGCGCGAGCCTGGCGTTGATATCCAAATCGTCTACACCGGCTTGCGGCCGGGCGAGAAGCTCAACGAAGAATTATTCCTCGATGCCGAACGTCTGACCCCGACCGGCCACGACAAGATGCAACTCGCGCAACACGTCGAGGTCGATCCTCGGCAGTTGCAGGAACTACTGACGGCGCTAGCGCGTGCCGTTGAGAGTTTCGACGAAACGCAGATCACCAGTCTGCTGCGTCAGGCGGTGCCAGAGCTGGGGGTTATCCAACCCGGCAGTGTCGAGGCCGCCAATGTCATTGCGTTTAACCGGAGCGTTTGATGCCCATGAAAGTTAGAAAAGCCGTATTTCCCGTCGCCGGTCTAGGCACGCGCTTTTTGCCGGCGACCAAGGCCAACCCCAAGGAAATGCTGCCGGTCGTCGACAAGCCGCTGATCCAGTACGCCGCCGAGGAAGCGGTGGAAGCAGGCATCGAAGAGCTCATCTTCGTCACCGGACGCACCAAGCGTTCCATCGAAGACCATTTCGACAAAGCTTACGAGCTTGAGAACGAGCTGGAGAAAGCCAATAAGCACAAGTTGCTCGACATCGTGCGCAACATCCTGCCGGCCCATGTATCGTGCATCTATATACGCCAGGCGGAGCCCCTGGGGCTCGGTCACGCCGTGCTGTGCGCACGACCGGCGATCGGCAACGAGCCCTTCGCGGTGTTACTCGCCGACGACCTCATCGATGGTCACGGCAGCGGGTGCATTAAGCAGATGGTGGAAATGTACGAGCAGCACCAGCTTGGCGTCATCGCTGTGCAACCGGTGCCGCGCGAGGACACCGATAAATATGGCATCGTCGCCACCGAGACCATCAACGACCACCTGAGTCGCATTACCAGCATCGTCGAGAAGCCGAAACCGGAGGTCGCGCCCAGCACTCTGGCGGTGGTCGGGCGCTATATCCTGCCGGGGGAAATCATGGGCATCCTCGCCTCCACCCAGCGCGGCGCCGGCAATGAAATCCAGCTGACTGACGGTATTGCCAGCTTGCTTGCGAGCCAGCAGGTGTTGGCCTACCAGTTCAAGGGCACACGCTATGACTGCGGATCCAAGCTCGGTTACCTGCAGGCGAGCGTCGACCTGGCGCTGAAACATGGGGAAGTGGGCGCGGATTTTGCCGCTTGGTTGAGCAAGCGCAAAAGCTGAAGCAGTCGGGTCGGCTAGAAGATGTAGTCGAGCATCGCGCGTTTGCGCGCCAGTTCGGTCTGCAGGAAGCTGAGCGCGCGCAGCGAGTGCTCGTCCTCGGGTTCACCGGCGGCCGCTATCAGCGCCTCCAGTTCTTGCACTTCCTCTTCCAGCTCATCGCGTTCGTTATCAGCGCCGAGCAGGGGGAAGAAGGATTCGAGCTGCTTGAGCTCTTCGACCAAGTCGTTCCAACCTTCCGAACGGGTTCCGCTTCTCATGTTTGGTGACCTCCGATCATCCACCCAATGAATCCACTATCAGTATTATTGGATCTGCGACCTTATGATGATCGCTTAATGCGCTGATCTTGAGAGAAAGAATATAGGATTGTTGGAAACAACTTCAACTGTTCGAACTAAGCGACTCAAACACCATGTCCGACCGATCCCATGCTCTGTTCGACGACGGTCGGGTGATCGCCCATGCGACGGTCGCCCCCGAGGCCGGGCTGGCCATCCTCTCCCAGCGTGAGGTCAATGCCTTGTGCCGGGGCGGTAACCAGCCCTTACATGATCTGTTTCGCCGGTGTGCGCTGGCCGTGCTCTCCAGCGGTGCTGAAGTCGATGACGTTCGCGATCTTTTTGAACGCTATCGTGATTTCGACGTGGCGCTGGTCCAGGAAGAGCGGGGCCTGCGGCTCGATCTGCGCAACGCACCGGCGCGGGCCTTTGTTGCCGGCAACATGATTCGCGGCGTGCGCGAACATCTATTCGCCGTACTGCGCGACATCCTCTACATCACCCACGAGCTCGAGCGTGGCGTGCAGTTCGACTTGACGTCCGCCGGCGGCATCACCGACGCGGTGTTCAAAATCCTGCGCAATGCCGGCGTGCTGGTGCCCGACGTCAAGGCTGGCCTGGTGGTGTGCTGGGGCGGGCACTCCATCAATCGGATCGAGTATGACTACACCAAAGAAGTGGGCTATGCGCTTGGCCTGCGCG
Organism: Pseudomonadota bacterium; assembly: GCA_031371245.1. GTDB lineage: Bacteria > Pseudomonadota > Gammaproteobacteria > JADJYF01. The sequence goes on from JANMJF010000553.1 coordinate 2,499, forward strand.
GCCTGGATGTCTGCACCGGCTGCGGGCCGGGCGCCATGAAGGGGCCGATGAAGGGTGCGACCATTGCCCACGCCAAGCAGCGCATCGGCACTGGCCGCTACATCGGCATTACCGAGCCCGGCATCATTGCCGCCGAGGCACCCAATCCGATCGTCAACACCCTGGTCATCATGCCGGACATGGAAAAACGCCTGGAGGCCTTTGTCAGGCTGGCTCACGGCATTGTGATCTTCCCGGGTGGCGCTGGCACGGCCGAGGAAATCCTCTATCTGCTGGGCGTGCTCGCCCATCCGCACAACGCCGCCCAGCCCTTGCCAGTGGTGCTGACCGGACCGCCGGAGAGCGCCGACTATTTCGCCGCGCTGGATCAATTCATGCGCCTGGTGCTGGGCGCGGAAATCGCAGATCGCTATCGCATCGTGGTCGGCGACCCGCATGCCGTGGCCGAACTGCAGCAGTCTGAGATCCGCAAGGTGTTGGCCCATCGTGACGCGCAAGACGATGCGGCGTATTTCAACTGGCGGCTGATGATCGACAGCAACTACCAGACGCCCTTCGCGGCTAGCCACGACAATGTCGCGGGGCTCGCACTATCGCGCGAGCTGCCGCGCCATACGCTGGCTTCGAATCTGCGGCGGGTGTTCTCGACCATCGTCGCCGGCAATGTCAAGGAACAGGGCATTGCCGCCGTCGAGGCCCACGGCCCGTTTCAGATCCGCGGCGAGCGCGCGATCATGACCGCCCTCGATGGGCTGCTCGGCAGCTTCGTTGCTCAGCAGCGCATGCGTCTGCCGGGGCGCGCCTATCAGCCGTGTTACGAGATCGTACGCTGACCAAGGAGTCGCGGTGCAAGTGTGAGGTCCAGCCCCGCGCTCGGTACGCGCAAACGCCAGCCCTGCGATAGTTTACGGGGTCAGAGTTATCGAAGCGCGTTCGCGCGCGGTTCCTATCCCGCCTGCATCTATATCAATTACCCTGACCCCTTGATCTCCTATAGCCGTAATCCGACACCAACGCCGCCGCGCAATGAAGTATTCAACTGCGCGCGTCGTGTGCGGGCAAGGATCATCCCTAAGGCTGGCGCCATCAGCAGGAACGCAGGTGGTAAAGGCACCGCCGATGCCGCAATCCCATCCGACAGAGCAATCAGCGCAAGGCCGCGCCCCTCGTTTGTCGGACGGAATGTGAACTCGAAACCCGGTGCCAGTCCTTTGACCACAAAGTCGACAAAAGAGACAAACGACAGCGTGTCCGCCACTAGAAAATCAAAAACATCGTTGGCACGCGGCGCAAAGCCATTGATGAAGTCCAGTTGAATGGTGCCACCGGTAAACTCAGCCAGCCCAGTCACTACCAGTTGGTCAAGATCATTAACACCTGCGACCTTGATGTCGAGAACACCACCGCTCATAAAGTAGTCACCATCAATCGTCAGCGTTACGGGATCGCCTGGTGCTAGCGTGCCACCGGTCTGCACAAAATTAGCGGGCAGCGTCTGGGCACCGAGAGGGGATCCCTGGACGATGCCGGATCCACCAAATTCACCACCTTCAAGCAAGACTGACGTTTGCGACAGCACACCATTGACGCGTGTCTTCCCTTCCACCTGGTGGTAGACACCGCCGCCTTCAAGCCGACCTGTCGACGTGATATCAAATAAACCGAAGTTGAACACCTCACCCTCGTTATGGATCAGGTTCTGATTCAAGATCTGACCGGTCGAGCGGTTCCTGATCTGTGCGTCGGAATTGATAACGCCGGTTTGGTTGTTGCGTAACGTGCCGTCATTGATCATCAAGGTCTTGATGATTTGGTTTGGGCCCCTGAAGTTGTTGTCGATGAGTCCATTGTTTTCCAGTAATCCAGCATTCTCAATGTTCGCGTGGTTGACAATCGAACCTTGGTTTATAAGTTCGCCTTCATTTCTGATTAGGCTGCCGAACCCGGGTAAGAAATTTCCCGGGCCATCTGACGCCGAGCCGTTTAACAGCGTGCCATTGTTGTCAAAGGTGGCACCCGAGAAATTAGTCAGCAACGCCCTGCCGCCGCCAGGCGTCGTGTCGTCCAAATTCTCGAAGCTTCCGTGGTTGTTAAAACGCGCGCCGACCGCGCCGAAAAAGCCATTAAAAACCGTGTTGCGATTAATGACCGTATCGTAATTTTCGATCAGGCCGCTGAGGGGGTCTGAATTCGCGACATTGTCGTTGCGCAGAAGGCCATCATTTGTGAGGGTGGAGGAGTGAATTCCTTGCGCTACGTCGGCGGGCGAACCGTTGATGAAAAATCCTTCATTTCTGATGTCGCCGGTCACCAAGTTGTTAATTGCGACCTGATAGGGCACGGGGTTATTCGGGTTGTACGAGCTGATAAACCGTGCCGAAGGCCCCGGTAACGCGGGCGGGGCGGGTGGTGGTTTGAACGCTATGTGGATAAGTCCAGCGTTATTCAGATTGCCGCGATTGATGAGGCCGCTAGTGTTGATGATCTGGGCACCGGACAGATTCTCGAAACCGCCTGCGGCCGTTGGCCCAGCAGAGTCAAACGAGACGAGGCTGACGGCGTCATTGACAAAGTTAATACGCCAGGTGCCGCCGTTCACAATACGGCCTGCATTGCTGCCGTGGGTTTGCTCGAGGACCGATGCGTCACCTCTATTCTCGAACGTGCCGCCGACGCTGACGCCAAATCCGTTGTTGTCGAAAAGCCCGGCGCTAACGACCTTGCCATTATTGGTGAAATTGCCACCGACGCCAAAATTTGAATAGCGCGGGCTGAATGGCCGCAGATCCACGTCTATCGGATTGGTATAGGAAGAACCGGCAGCGAGCGAGAAGCTGCAGGCGAGCGACGGGCATGGGTTGCTCCCGTAGAATTCATTTCCCGCCGCCGCGCTCAGCGGAACATGGACGAATACTGTTAATAGCGTTGCAAGGCGCAGGGCCGTCATAGGCAGGGTTCGGAGATCTCGCTTCACAATGTTTTTCCTTTGCAGTGGTCGTTTGCTTTGGCAATCTGGTCTGGTGGCCGATACTCCCGGTGGACCAGGACAAGCCAGGCGCAAAAACGCGCCGCTCGGGGCTGGAAATGCCAATTCCACCGCGATTGTGGGCACCCGGTGTTAGCGCGGCAAGTGATAAAATTTCAGCGCAATGATGAACGAAATTAATCTATCGCGAGTCGACCTCAACCTGCTGGTGCTTTTCGATGCGGTTCTTGCGGAGCGACATGTAGGACGAGCAGCGGCGCGTCTTCATCTGACCTCCTCGGCCGTCAGTCACGGCCTGGGACGTTTACGCCGACTCCTCAATGATCCGCTCTTTTTGAGAACGGCTAAAGGGATGGTGCCCACCGAGCGGGCACTCAGCCTTGCGAGCCCGGTTTCAGACGTCCTGATGCGCGCGAGAAGTGTATTGGCGAGCGCCGAGCCTTTCGAGCCGGCGCGCTCCAATCGACGATTTGTGATCGGGGCGCCAGACTCCGTTTCAGCCGTATTCCTTCCCGGGTTGATCGCACTGGTCAATAACGAAGCGCCAGCAATCGACATTAGCGTTCGTCAGTTGTTGCCAGCACCCGGGGAAAGTTCACCCGAAGCCATGTGGGGAACTGCGTTTTCCGGCTTGCAGGCGCGCGCGATGGATCTCGCGCTTATTCCGATCGACACCGTGCGGGGTCAATTCCACGGACAATCCCTATTCGATGAGGAATTTGTCGTCGCGATGCGCGCGGACCATCCATGCGCCCGACTTCTGACGCTGGACCGTTTCTGCAATGCTAGGCACATAGTGGTTTCGAACACCGGTGATGCCCATAGCTTTATCGACGCGGCGTTAGCTGCACAAGGACGATCGCGGCGCGTCGCACTGACAGTGCCGAATTCGATGTTGGCGCTGGTCGTCATCGCCGAGACGGATCTGATTTGCGCAATGCCACGACGGTTCGTTGGCGTACACGCGGCACGTTTCAGGGTGGTGAGTGTGAATGCACCGCTCCCACTCGGTCGGTTCAATATCAAGGCCGTATCGACCAAGCCGGGGCTGGCTGACAGCGGGCTGAGATGGCTGCTCGACGCCATCGCGCGCCTGGATCAGTTGCAATCGGACCGCTCCGCACGTGTCTCTGGAAGTCGACCCGGCTAGCCAACGCTTGCGCAACACTCCGCGCAGTTCAAGGGGTCAGAGTTGTCGAAGCGCGTTCGCGCGCTCGTCTCGCGCGGCGGGCCGAGGCTGCGACGCCCGCCTTCAGACCGTTCGCCCGCGCGCCGCCGCCGCAAGAATTGCCGGGCCTCTTGGCCCCAGGCTGACGGCAGATCCCTCTCTGACGCATCGACGCAAGGCTGGCCTGACACTTAGGCACAGTGCCACTTGCGCCTGTGTGCACGAGAAGCCGCGATGTTCCCCGAACGACCCGCTCGACCCACGCCGCCGACCCCTTGGGTTCCCGAAGGTCCGCTGCAAACCCGGCGAAACGTCCCGGCGATACCTCCCAGTTTCAACCTCAATGTCGAAGTACATGGCGTTTATGCTGTCTATACTCCGAGTGGTTCAGGCGCCAGATTTTCGGTAGCAAGTGCGAGCGCTATGCACCGACGCCCGATCCAATGCAAATGCATTTGGGCGAAGTCTTTCCCGTGCCTGAGTCGGTGTCCGAAGAACGTCAAGTCGTTCCTGCGCACACCCGACGCGTAGCGAAGACTGATCTGGCGCACGCCGAAGAGTCGGTCCGATTCTTTGATGAATCGCGCGTGCCCGTAGAG